>JAFSBD010000198.1 GCA_017442025.1 Clostridia bacterium | reverse complement strand
TTACCTATATTCGCGTTACCGACGACGGTTGCGGCATGAACTGCGCGGATGCGCGGTGCTGTTTCTTGCGCCATGCGACCAGCAAAATCAAAGACATATCGGATCTATATGCCATCGAGACCCTTGGGTTTCGCGGGGAGGCGTTGGCGGCAATTTCTGCTGTTTCGCGGATCGAATTGATTACCGCTAATGAGGATGGCGGGACACGCCTGGTTTTAGAAGGCGGAAAGGAATTGACCTGCGAGGAGACCGGTGCTCCTAAGGGGACAACCATTATTGTTGAGGATCTTTTCTTTAACACTCCCGCCAGAATGAAGTTTTTAAAGACCGACCGTTCGGAGGGCGGGTTTATTGCCGCTTTAATGGATCGGCTGGCATTATCCAATCCCCAGGTGGCTTTTAAATTAATTCAGGACGGCAAGGTTACCCTTTCAACCGATGGCAGCGGAAAACTTTTGGATGTGATCTATGCGGTGCTGGGAAAAGAGGTAACCAAAGGGATGCTTCAGGCGGATGCAACGGTCCAGCAGGTGCGGGTCTATGGTTATGTCGGAGAGCCGACGGTTACGAAGAACAACCGCAATTTTCAGCTTTGTTATATCAATGGGCGTTTGGTGCGCAGCCAGACTGTTTTTGCCGCCATCGATCAGGCATACCGTAATGATTTGTTTCATGGCCGCCATGCAGTTTGCGTTTTAAAAATCAATCTTCCGTATGGGTTGGTGGACGTAAATGTCCATCCCAGCAAGATGGAAGTGAAGTTTTCCAATGAAAAACTCATCTTTGAAGCCGTCTATTATGCGATCAAAGGTGCGCTGAATAAACAAACCTTGGTAAAAGCGGAGCAACCGAAAAAGGTTGAGCCGATTGTTAAAGTGAGCCCGTTGCTTTCACAAAGAGAGGTAAAACCAAAGGAAGATCCTGCTGTGGTTCAAGTGCTTGAAAAGCCGCAGAATCTTCGCCCTGCTTCGGTGATTGAAAAAGAAGAGCCTAAACCGATCGTATATAAAATGGAAACGGATGAACCGATTATTTCTTTGCCGAGAAAATCGCCGACGTTACTTTCGGATACTATGGTTTTGCGGGAAACACCGTTTTTTGATCCCGAAGAAGAACCGCTTATCAAACCGGTTCAACAAGAAATCCAAGCGCAAGAACCCAAAAAAGAAATTCCCTATCGCTATATTGGCGAGGTATTTAATACTTATCTTTTGGTGGAAAGTGGCGAAGAACTTCTTTTGATCGATAAACATGCTGCTCACGAACGGATGATTTTTGAGCGACTGCTGAAGGAATGCGCATTAAATAAGAATGAAAGCCAACAGTTGTTGGTTCCTGAACGGGTTCAGTTGTCTCCCGAGGAACTGTCCTTCGCATTGGAAAACAGAGATTCTTTTTCCAAGCTCGGCTTTGATTTGGATGCCTTTGGTGAGCGTCAGATCGTTTTGAGAAGCCGCCCTGTCTGCATTACCAACGAGTCGGCCTCAGAAGCCTTTTTGGAAATTATCAACGATTGGATGCAAGGCGGAAAAACCGATCGAACTGCGCGCGAAAACCGCGCTTTGAAAACGATTGCCTGTAAGGCGGCCATTAAAGCAGGAAATGTAAATAATTCTGAGGAATTGAAGGCGTTGGTGGTTCGCTTGATTGAAGAGGATGAAATCCATCAATGCCCCCATGGAAGACCGATTGCGGTTCCATACAGTAAGAAAACGATCGAAAAAGCATTTAAGAGAATTTAGGTGTTTAAAATGCAAAACATTATTGCCGTTGTCGGCCCGACTGCTTCGGGAAAAACCGGTCTATCCATAAATCTCGCCAAGCATTTCAGCGGCGAGATCGTATCAGCGGATTCGATGCAGATCTATCGTGAAATGAATATCGGAACAGCAAAGCCTTCTTTGGATGAACGGCAAGGGATTGTGCACCATCTTATGGGGCATCTCGGCGTTGAGGAGACCTATAATGTTGCGTCCTATGTTCGGGATGCTCAGACTGTGTTGAAAGAACTTGAGCAAAGAGGCACCTTGCCGATCCTTTGCGGGGGAACAGGCCTTTACGTTGACCATCTCTTGAACGATACGGAATTTTTTGATATTCCGTTGGATTTGGCTGTGCGTAAGCGATATCAGAAGATGGCTTTCGAGGATGGTAATGAGGCTTTATATGAACTTTTGAAGGAAAAAGATCCGATTCTTGCAGAAAATCTTCATCCCAACGATAGTAAACGGATCATCCGTGGTTTAGAGGTGTTGGAAATTACCGGCCGGTGTCTATCGGATTTTCAGCGGGAGAGTCAAAGGGAGAGCCCTTATCGTGTTCTTTATATCGGCTTGAATTATAAGGATCGTTCTCTGCTTTATGAGCGAATCAATCGGCGTGTCGACTTAATGATCGAAGAGGGGTTACTGGATGAGGTGCGCCGTTTGATGAGGGATTTTAATCTTTCTGATACTGCGCGGGCGGCCATCGGATATAAGGAGTTGATCGATTGCTTTGCATCCGGTTCTGATTTGGATGCCGCCATTGAATTGATTAAACAAAAGAGTAGAAATTATGCCAAACGGCAATTGACTTGGTTTCATCGCAACCCGGCAATCCATTGGCTTTATGGAGATGAAATGTCGCCGGAAGAACTGCTCGCTAATGCAGTGAAAATTGCAGAAGAATTTTTGAAAGGAGGCAAAGCGTGAAAAACAGCGGATTGGCATTTATAAAAATTATTATCGGTGTTTTGGTATTGTTCGCAGTAATTGTTGTCGGTTATCAGCTTTATAAATATAACTTTGTCTCTATTCGGACTGAAAGTGCTGTTATGGGTGAGATGGAGGAGGTTGTTAAAGCCAAGGGCCTTTTCTTTCGGGATGAAAAAGTGGTTGAAAACGGCGAG
>JAFSBD010000197.1 GCA_017442025.1 Clostridia bacterium | reverse complement strand
GGTTACCGAAAGAATGGCATGGCTGCGGGTCTCGGTTAATAGTACCTCCACCTCTTTCCCGCCTTGCCCGTGACGGATGGCATTATCGATCAAAATAGAAACAAGCTGGCTGAGTTCACTGCTGTTTCCGTTGACGCTTATATGTTCGGCGATCTTTGTATTAAGAACAAGCCCTTTCTCAAAACCAACGCTCTCAAAAGGCAGAGCACCGCCTGCCACCAAACGGCTGAGATCCAAGCGTTCTGTTCGGAGTTGAATATCCTCGGTTCTTGCCAATTCCAAAAGCTGGCGAACCAATTCGCCCATTCGCTCATTTTCGTATTGAATATTGGCAAGCCATTGATTGTCCCCGATCTCTCGGGATAATAGTTCGGCGTTGGCGCTGACCACCGAAACAGGCGTTTTTAATTCGTGGCCGGCATCGGATATAAATTGTTTTTGTTTTTGATAGCTTTCCTCCAACGGATCCACAATGCGTTTGGCAAGATAAACCGCAAGGAAGAAAAAGGCGATGAGCGTTGCGCTTCCAAATACCAATGTATAGCGGAATAGGGTGGTCATGCTTTCCTGCATGATGGTGTTGTCCATAAAGGCAACTAACGTATATTCGTTATGTTTTGTTACAAGAAAGAGAAGACTTCCTTTGGTTCCGCGTTCTTTCTTTCTCTTCAGAATGTCTGCGGCATATTGCTCCAAGGTTTCTTCTTCGTATATATCACCGCCTGCCGCATCGATTTCCAGAACGTTGCCATCCGCCGCTATGGCAACAGAGTAAAAGGTGGAAAGGTGAAAAGCGGGGGTATCTTCGAAATGCTTTCCTCCCGGCTCATTCATCGGGTTATTGGGTTTCGGATCGAGCATATTCGGGCGGCGATTCCCTTGGTTGCCGTCGGCAGTGTGATCATTGAGAAAATACATTTCCGTGTGCCTTTGCAGCATATTATAATTGAATGTGGATACTTCAATATAACTGGATATATAGATCACGGCCAATGTTCCGAGAAACAGACATACAAGGATGGACATGATGGCAGCAACGATCTTTTTTCTCGATTTCTTAAACATGATCCCACCTCAATTCATAGCCGATTCCACGCACCGCTTTGATCTCCGCCTTTGCACCAACAAAGGATAACTTCTTGCGGGTGAAGGACATATATACTTCCACATTGTTGTATTCCGCTTCGCTGTCAAAGCCCCAGATCTTAACCGCAAGTTGCTCGCGGGTGAGGATTTGACCCTGGTTGGCAATGAGGTATTCGAGGATGCGGAACTCTTTTTCGCTCAGCCTTACGCTCTGTCCATTCGTCAAGCAGGAGAGGGTGGATGTATGGGTGTCGAGGGTAATGTCCCCATAGCGGAGGGAACCGTCTGCAGAGTTGAAGCTCCGTCTGGCGAGGGCACGAAGGCGGGCCAAGAGTTCCTTTGTCATAAAAGGTTTGGTGAGGTAATCGTCCGCTCCGCTGTCGAGCCCGGTTACTTTATCGTCGAGCTCCGCTTTTGCCGTCAGCATGAGGATGGGGGTGCGGATGCCTTTCTTTCGGGTTTTCTCGGCTATTTCGTATCCGTTCAT
>JAFSBD010000015.1 GCA_017442025.1 Clostridia bacterium | reverse complement strand
GTATTGGCGATGGGGATTACCTATTCCCTCTTTTTAGTGATTCTGGGCGGAGGGCTTGCTTATCTTCTGCCCCGACTCATAACAAGCCTTACCAACCTGGTCAACGAGATCCCCGATTATTATTCCGCCTTCGTCGCCAGCGCGACCGCTTTTATTGAGGAGCACCCCTCCATCAATGAAACCTATCATCGTTATTCAGAGCAGATCCACCAGGCGGCGGAGCGGATCATTCAAAGCTTTTCCGGCTACCTGAGCGGTCTATTGCCCAAGGTTGCCAATACCACCTTGAAGGTGGGCGGCGGGTTGATCAACACCTTTGTTGGGATCGTGATCTCCGTCTATCTGTTGCACGGCAAGGAAAAACTCATCGCCCAGAGCAAAAAGGTGTTGAATTTTATCTTCAAAAAAGAAGAAAGTTATCAGCGCGTACTGAACGTTGGGCGGGTTACCCACGAAAAGACCCTCGACTATATCACCGGCCGCTTGCTGGATTCGCTGATCGTTGCGGTGATCACCTATCTCTTTTTCACCATCTGCCGCATTCCTTATGCCTTGCTCAGCGCCCTTTCGGTAGGGATCTTTAATACCATTCCCTATTTCGGCTCCTTCCTGGGCGCGATCCCACCCGCCATCATCGTTTTGATCACGCGACCGGGGCTCTTCATCCCCTACCTGATCTTCATCCTGCTCTTGGAGCAACTGGACGGAAATGTCATCGGCCCCAAGATCCAGGGCAAACAGCTCGGGCTTTCCGCCCTTTGGATCATCTTTGCCATCTTTTTATTCGGCGGGCTGTTTGGATTCTTTGGAATGGTGCTGGGCGTTCCGATCTTTGCAGTGATCTATTACTTTGTCCATGCCGCCATCAATAACGGCCTTGAAAACCAAGGAAAATCCGCCGATACGCTGGATTACGCCCCACCCGAAGCCCAAGAGATCATCAAAGAGGAGATCGCAAAAGAAAAAAATGAAAACTAAAAAAACAGCGAGTTTTAACTCGCTGTTTTTTTAATCTTTTAATTCCACAACGGTGATTCCTGAATCGCCCTCGCCATAGGCACCAAGGCGGAAGGATTTCACCAAGGGATGGGTTCTTAAAAATTGGTGCACCCCTGCGCGCAACGCACCGGTTCCCTTACCGTGGATAATGGAAACGGAATGGAGATGGTCCAGCAAGGCGGTATCGAGAAAACGGTCGATCTTCTCTTCGGCGTCCAGAATGGTCTCGCCCCGCAAATCCAGCTCGGTCTTGGCCATGGAATGGGCCTGATTGCGCTGGATACGAGCGGTTGCCTTTTTCTCCTTATTGGGCTCTTCCTTGGGGGCAAAAAGCTCCTTCTTGCTGATCTTCAGGCGAATTCCGCCGCAATCCACCTGCACTTGATCGCCCAGCAGAGCCAGCACGGTTGCATTGCGGTTCATCTTTGCAACATAGACCCGCATCCCAACCTTCAGCTCGCCCTGAATGGCATCCCCTCTGCGGTCGGGAGCGGCATCGCCGCCCATATGGTCCAAAAGCTTGGCCGAACCGCTTTTGATTCCGCTTTTCAGGGCTTGGGCGGTGGCTTTATCCAAAAGATTCTGCTTTTCTTTCAGTTGCTTCAAAAATTCATCCGATTGGCGGCGGGCAGTTTCCACCATTACCCGCGCCTTACGCTGAGCATCGGCCACCTCGCGGTCGGCACCTGCCAGCAGCTTCTTTCGCTCTTCGGCCAGGGCGTCCCGTTCCTTTTTCAACGCCAGGCGATCGGCGCCAAGTTCTGCAAGGCGGGATTCATATTTATTGGTCTCCTGCTGAAGGCGGTCAATTACCTTTTCCAACTGCTGATCCGATTCGCCCAGGCGACTCTCTGCATCCAGGATCACATCCTCCGGGATGCCCAAATGGCGGGAGATCTCAAAGGCATAGGATTTGCCCGGAATGCCCATCTGCAACCGATAGGTGGGACTCAAAGTTTCCAGATCAAAGGCAAAGGATGCGTTTTCTACCCCCTCATGGGAAAGGGCATAGGTTTTAAGTTCACTGTAATGAGTGGTAGCGGCAACATAAGAGCCGCCCTTACGCAACCGTTCAATAATCGAAACAGCCAGTGCGGCACCTTCCACAGGATCGGTGCCGTTGCCCAATTCATCGAATAGGACCAAGCTCTCAGAATCGCTATGCTGCATGATATTGCGAATATTCT
>JAFSBD010000196.1 GCA_017442025.1 Clostridia bacterium | reverse complement strand
CCTGTCCCTTGCTCCCGAAGTGCTGTAAGATGGAGGTGCAATCAGAATGAACAAACTGCATGTTAAAAAGGTGATACCGTTCTGGTGATCTCCGGTTCTTCCAAGGGCCTTAAGGGTAAGGTTCTGGAAGTATCCCCCAAAGAGGGCAAAGTAATCGTCGAAAAGGCCAACATGGTCATTAAGCACGTTAAACCCCGCCGCCAGGGCGAATCCGGCGGCAGAGTTGAAGCAGAAGGTGCGCTCTACGCATCCAAGGTCCAGGTTGTTTGCCCCAAGTGCAAACAGGCCGCTCGGATGGGCAGCACCGTTGTAGACGGTGAAAAGAAGCGCGTCTGCAAAAAATGTGGCGAAATTTTCTAAGGAGGAGTAAAGAATATGTCTAGAATGTCTGAGCTTTACAGCAAAGAGATCGCTCCCGCCCTGATGAAGAAATTCGGCTACAAGAGCGTGATGCAGATCCCTAAGCTTGATAAGATCGTGATCAACGTCGGTTGCGGCGACGCTAAAGATAACGCAAAGGTGATCGATAATGTCTGCGCAGAGCTGGCACTCATCACCGGTCAGAAAGCGGTTGCCACCAAGGCCCGCAAGTCCGTTGCGAACTTCAAGGTTCGTGAGGGCATGAATATCGGCGCGAAGGTTACCCTGCGCGGCGAGAGAATGTATGAATTTTTGGATCGTCTGTTCAATATCGCTTTGCCGCGCGTGCGCGACTTCCGCGGTATTAATGCCAACGGCTTCGATGGCCGCGGCAACTATGCTTTCGGTATCAAAGAACAGCTGATTTTCCCTGAGATTCAGTATGATAAGGTCGAGAAGATCCGTGGTATGGACATTGTTTTCGTTACCACCGCGAAGACCGACGAAGAAGCAAAAGAGCTGCTGACTCTGTTTGGCGCTCCTTTTGAGAAGTAAGAGGGGGAATTTAAAATGGCTAAGAAATCTATGATCTTAAAGCAGCAAAAGACCCAGAAATTCTCCACGAGAGAGTACAACAGATGCAAAATCTGCGGCCGTCCGCACGCTTATCTGCGTAACTACGGCATCTGCAGAATTTGCTTCCGTGAACTGGCTTATAAGGGCCAGATTCCCGGTGTAAAGAAATCCAGCTGGTAAGGAGGAGCGACAGATGCAGATTACTGATCCTATCGCAGATTTGCTTACCCGGATCCGGAATGCAAATGCTGCAAAACATGAAACTGTTACCATTCCTGCTTCGAACATGAAAAAGGCCATCTGCCAGATCCTGCTCGATGAAGGATATATCAAAGAAATGAAGGTTGAAGAAGACGGCCTGCAGGGCAACATCGTTGTTACCCTGAAGTACGGCGAGAATAAGACCCGCATCATCCAGGGCTTGAAGAGAATCTCTAAGCCCGGCCTGCGGATCTACGCCGGCGTTGAGGATATGCCTCGCGTACGTAAGGGCCTTGGCACTGCGATCGTTTCCACCTCCAAGGGTGTTATGACCGATAAGCAGGCCAGAAAGTTGGGCGTAGGCGGCGAAGTGCTGGCCTATGTTTGGTAAGGAGGAATTCTGATGTCGAGAATTGGTAGAAAACCGATCACTATTCCCGCAGGTGTTGAAGTTAAGGTAGACAGTGACAATACCATCACTGTCAAGGGCCCCAAGGGCACCCTGACCAAGACCATGCATCCCGATATGACCATCGCGGTCGAGGGTGCTGAGATCCTGGTTACCCGCCCCGATGATGAAAAAGAGCATCGCGCTCTTCATGGCCTGACCCGTACCCTCATCGCCAACATGGTTGAGGGTGTTACCAACGGCTACTCCAAGGAATTGGAGATCAAGGGCGTTGGTTACAGAGCACAGCTGCAGGGTAAGACCTTGAACATGAACTTGGGTTATTCCCATCCTGTCATCATGGAGCCCATCGATGGTATCACCATCGAGGTCCCCGCACAGAACCGGGTTATCATTTCCGGTATTGATAAGCAGTTAGTTGGTCACTTTGCGGCAAACGTTCGCTTCAAGAGACCTCCCGAGCCCTATAAGGGTGCCGGTATCCGCTATGTCGGTGAGGTTGTGAAGCATAAAGAAGGTAAAGCCGGTAAGGGCTCTAAGTAATAAAGGGAGGAAACGATTATGGTTAAGAAGCCTGATAGCAATGCTGCAAGAATTAAACGGCATAAGCGGGTCCGCGCCAAGATCTTCGGAACTCCCGAGCGCCCCCGTCTTTGCGTATTTCGTTCTGCAAAGCATATTTATGCCCAGATCATCGATGATGTGAACGGCAAGACCTTGGTAAGTGCCTCCACCATGGAGAAGGACTTCACCGAGTATGGCGGCAACGCTGATGCCGCTAAGAAGATCGGCGAGCTCGTTGCAGAGCGCGCCCTGAAAGCAAAGATCGATACTGTTGTTTTTGATCGTGGCGGTTTTGTTTATCACGGCCGTGTGAAAGCACTCGCCGAAGGCGCCCGTGAAGGCGGACTGAAATTCTAATTGGAGGAGAAATGAAAATGGCTAATTATAATGCAAATGAAGAACTCCAAGAGAGAGTCGTCTCCCTGAACCGGGTTTCCAAGACCGTTAAGGGCGGCCGTATCATGAAGTTCTCCGCACTGGTTGTTGTCGGCGACGGCAAGGGCCGTGTGGGTGCCGGTCTCGGCAAGGCTGCTGAAGTACCCGAAGCGATCCGCAAGGGTATCGAAGATGCCAAAAAGAATCTTGTTACCATCAGCATGAAGGATACCACCATCCCCCATGAGATCGTGGGCAAGTTCGGCGCTTCCATGGTTATCATGAAGCCCGCTGCTCCCGGTACCGGTGTTATTGCCGGCGGCGCAGTTCGTGCTGTCATCGAGATGGCCGGTATTAAGGACATCCGTACCAAGGCTCTGCGTTCCCGCAACCAGAGAAACGTTGTTAACGCAACCATCGCTGGCCTGACTGCCTGCACGGATGCTGCCACCGTTGCCGCAAAGCGCGGTAAGACCGTAGAAGAGATCTTAGGTTAAGGGGGGCACGAAAAATGGCTAAAGTTACTAAAATTAAAATCACCCTGGTGAAGAGCCTGATCGGCTGCAAGGAGGATCAGATCGCTACTGCTAAGGCTTTGGGCCTCAAGAAGATCAACGATACCACCGTCCAGCCCGATAACGCTGCCACCCAGGGCAAAATCAAGAAGATCATTCACCTGCTCCAGGTTGAGAATGTGAAGTAAGGAGGAGGAAACAGTATGAAATTACACGAACTTGCTCCTGTCAGCGGCTCTACCTCTGTTGCCAAGAGAAAGGGCAGAGGCCCTGCATCCGGCAATGGTAAGACCGGCGGCCATGGCCATAAGGGTCAGAAGGCTCGTTCCGGCGGCAGCATCCGCCTGGGTTTTGAAGGCGGCCAGATGCCCCTGCAAAGACGGTTGCCCAAGCGCGGTTTCAACAATATCTTCGCTAAGAAGTATGTTGTTTTGAACCTGAGCGACCTGAATGCATTCAATGCAGGGGATGTTGTTGACATCAATGCGGTCATCGCAGCCGGCTTCGCCAAAAAGGCTCTGGACGGCTTGAAGGTGATCGGTTCCGGTTCCGTTGACAAGGCTATCACTGTTAAGGCAGTTAAGGTAACTGCCGGTGCAAAAGAGAAGATTGAGGCTGTCGGCGGAAAGGTTGAGGTGATGTAAGATGTTCAGCGTCTTCAAGAATGCCTGGAAGATCCAGGATTTGAGAAAGAAGCTTTTGTTCACTGCGTTTATCCTCGTAATTTTCCGTTTAGGCTGTGAGATCCCCGTTCCGTTTCTGGACGCTGAGGCGATGGATCAACTCTTCGCCGGCTACAGTGCGGATGGGAACATCTTCTCCTATCTGAACATTATGTCCGGTGGCGCGATGGAACAGGCGGGCTTGTTCTCCCTCTCCATCTCCCCGTATATCAATGCTTCGATTATTATGCAGCTTCTGATGGTGGCGATCCCCCGTCTGGAGCGGCTGATGAAAGAAGACGGCGAGCGCGGCAGAAAGATCATGGAAAAATGGACCCGCTATCTGGCGATCGCATTTTCCTTCCTGCTGGGCTTCGGTTACTACACCATCCTCAAGAATGCGGCCGGTGTTGTTTCCGCCGATGCAGGCGTGTTCGGTGCGCTGGTTATCGTCTTCTCCTTCGCAGTCGGTGCTGCGTTGGTTATGTGGCTGGGTGAGCAGATCAATGATATGGGTATCGGCAACGGTATCTCCATGATCCTCTTCGCCGGTATCATCGCCGGGATCCCCAGCACGGTTTGGACCGTGATCGCCAATGTGCGGGCCGGTGCTCTCCATTGGGTAATTGCGATCGCAGTTGCTCTGCTGCTCCTGGTAATGATCGGCTTTGTTGTCTTTGTTACCAACGGCGAACGCCGTATTCCTGTCCAGTATGCCAAGCAGGTCAAGGGCCGCAAGATGTATGGCGGTCAGAACACCAATATTCCTCTGAAGGTGAATATGGTCGGCGTTCTGCCCATTATCTTTGCCCAGTCCTTTGTTATGCTGCCTGCCACCATTCTCAACTTCTTCCCCGGCTTGAAAAAGACCTGGTTTGCAGGGGTTGTGAATGCGCTGGAGGTCGGCGGCTGGATCTACACTCTGTTGATGTTCCTGCTGATCATCTTCTTCAGCTATTTCTATACCGTCATCAGCTTCAACCCTGTTGAGGTAGCCAATAACCTGAAGAAGAACGGCGGCTTTATCATGGGTATCCGCCCGGGTAAGCCCACCGCAGATTTCATCACCAAGAGCCTCAACCGCGTAACCTTGATCGGTGCGCTGTTCCTGGGCCTGATCTCTGCGCTGCCCAATATCGCAGCGATGATCAATCCCGGCCTCTCCTCCGTTGCCATCGGCGGTACTACTTTGCTGATCGTTGTCGGCGTTGCGCTGGAGCTGGTCAAGACGCTGGAATCCCAGATGCTGATGCGTCATTATAAGGGCTTTTTGGAATAAGGAATAGGTGCTGAGCATGAAGCTGATTCTTTTAGGAGCCCCGGGCGCCGGTAAAGGCACCCAGGCTGAGAATATTTCCGCTCAATATAATATCCCCACCATCTCCACCGGAAACATGATCCGTGCGGCGATCCATAACGGAACCGAGCTGGGCAAGCAGGCCGAAAGCCTGATCAATGCCGGCAAACTGGTCCCCGATGAGGTTGTTATCGGCATGATCCGGGAGCGGCTGGCCGAGGACGATTGTGCGAATGGGTTTATCCTGGATGGATTTCCCCGCACCATTCCCCAGGCTGAGGCGCTGGAGACGATGGGCGTTGCGATCGATATGGCCCTCTCTTTGGAGGTGGCCGATGAAAAGATCGTGCAGCGAATGAGCGGTCGGCGGGTTTGCCCCGCTTGCGGCATGACTTATCATGTCGACTTTAAGCCCTCTGAAGATAACAAAACTTGTGATGCGTGCAAAGCCGAGCTGATTATCCGCAAGGACGATCATCCCGATACGGTATTGGATCGGCTGAAGACCTATCATGAGACCACCGAACCCCTCAAGGCATTTTATGCCGGGCGGGGCAAGCTGGTAACGGTGGAAGGCCGCGAAGAGCTGGCCGCAACCACCAAAGCAACCTTTGAAGCTATCGAGGCGTTTTTGAAATGATGATCATAAAATCCGATAGTGATATCCGCTTGATGCGCAAAGCCGGCGAGATCGCCGGCGGCGCGCTTCGGGCGGCGGGGGAAGCCATTCGCCCCGGGATGAGCACCAAGGAGCTGGATAGGGTAGTGGAAAGCTACATCCGCTCCCATGGCGCGCGCCCCTCTTTTAAGGGCTATGGCGGATTCCCCGCAAGCGCATGTATCTCCATCAATAATGTGGTGATCCACGGCATCCCCTCCGATCAGATCCTTCTTAAAGAAGGTGATATTGTGAGCGTGGATGTGGGCGCATATATCGGTGGATTTCACGGCGACACGGCCAATACCTTCCCGGTGGGCAAGGTCTCACCGGAGGCAATGCAGCTGATCGAAGTAACCAGAGCAAGCCTGATGGAAGCGCATAAGCTTCTTAAAAACGGGGTTCGCTTGGGCGATATCGGCCATTGCATTGAAAGCTATGTGCAGCAATACGGCTACAGTCCGGTCAAGGACTTTGTGGGCCACGGCATCGGCCGCGCGCTCCATGAGGATCCCAATGTGCCGAACTTCGGGCGTGCGGGCCATGGCTTAAGACTCCCCAAAGGGGCAACGGTCGCCATCGAACCGATGATTAATGAAGGCACGGACCGTGTGATCGTGAGCAATGAGGATGGCTGGACTGTTACAACGGCAGACGGCAAACTCAGCGCCCACTACGAGCATACCTTCTATATCGATGAAACCTGCGGTCATATTTTGACCTTGGTTGATTAAAGCGGTATGGAGCGTATGGAAGTAGGGTCGGTGGTAGAGGTTACCGCCGGCAAAGAAAAAGGTTCAATATTTGTTGTCGTTAAAGATTTTAATACCCGGCAGGTCGGAATCGCCGACGGGCGGCACCGCAAGCTTTCAAACCCCCGCAAAAAGGGCATCAAGCACTTAAAGCGGTTGGGTAAGCTGGAGGTGCTGCCTAATCGGGATCGGCTGCTTTGGGAAAGTCTGTCCTCATATCGAGGATCATAGGAGGCTCATATGTCGAAAGAAGATATGATCGAATTGGAAGGCGTTGTTGTGGAAGCGATGCCCAACGCCAATTTCATGGTAGAGCTGGATCAGGGCCATAAGATTCACGCCCACATTTCCGGCAAACTGCGTATGAACTATATTAAGATCCTGCCCGGTGATCGGGTTACTGTGGAGATGTCTCCCTACGATCTGACCAAAGGCAGAATTATCTGGAGAGCCAAATAAGGCTCGCAGGATTAACGAGTATTTTAACATAGGATGAGTGAAAATCCGCCTTTTGAAAACGGCGTTCAGATTATTCACTCTACCCTACTCGAATGGAGGTAATTTCAATGAAGGTAAGACCTTCCGTTAAACCCATTTGCGAAAAATGCAAAATCATCAGAAGAAATGGCAAGGTTATGGTAATTTGCCAGAACCCGAAGCATAAGCAGAAGCAGGGCTAAGCCTTGATTGCGCTGCTTGATTAAAATGGAGGTGTAATAACCAAATGGCAAGAATTGCTGGTATCGATTTACCGAGAGAAAAGCGCGTAGAGATCGGTCTGACCTATATCTACGGCATCGGTCGTAAAAGCTCCAACGACATTCTGGCTGCCGCCGGCGTCAATCCCGACACGCGCGTCAAGGATCTGACTGAGGACGAAGTAGCCGCCATCCGCGCTGCGATGGAACCCTATGTTGTGGAAGGCGACCTGAGAAGAAACGTTGCGCTGGACATCAAGCGTCTGATCGAGATCGGATGCTATAGAGGCACCAGACATAGAAAAGGTTTACCTGTACGGGGTCAGAGATCCAAGACCAATGCCCGCACCAGAAAGGGCCCCCGTAAGACCATGGCAAATAAGAAAAAGTAAGGAGTGAATGAAGAATGGCTGCAAAGGCTGTAAAGAAAGCAACCGGCAAGCGCCGTGTGAAAAAGAACATTGAACGTGGAGCCGCTCACATTCGCTCTACCTTCAATAATACCCTGGTAACCATTTCCGACGTCAACGGAAATGCGATCTCTTGGGCAAGCGCCGGCGGCATGGGCTTTAAGGGCTCCAGAAAGAGCACTCCCTTCGCCGCTCAGATGGCTGCAGAAACTGCTGCCAAGGCTGCAATGGAACATGGTCTGAAGACCGTTGAAGTATTCGTTAAGGGCCCCGGCGCCGGTCGTGAAGCTGCGATCCGCGCTCTGCAGACCGCTGGTTTGGAGATCACCCTGATTAAGGATGTTACCCCCATCCCCCATAACGGTTGCAGACCCCCGAAGAGAAGAAGAGTATAAGGAGGATATGACGATATGGCTAGATATACCGGCGCTGTATGCCGTCAATGCCGCAGAGAAGGTCAGAAGCTGTTCCTGAAGGGCGAGCGCTGCTATTCCGATAAGTGCGCGATCACCCGCCGTGCTTATGCACCCGGTCAGCATGGCCAGGGCAGAAAAAAGGTTTCTGAATATGGTACCCAGCTTCGCGAGAAGCAGAAGGTCCGGAGATACTATGGCGTTCTGGAGAGCCAGTTCGCTAAGTATTATGAGATGGCTGTTAAAAAGCAGGGCGTTACCGGTGATAACCTGCTCTCTATCGTAGAAAGCAGACTGGATAACGTTGTCTACAGACTGGGCTTTGCGATGTCCCGTCCTGAGGCCCGTCAGCTTGTCCGTCACGGTCATTTCACCGTCAACGGCAAGAAGGTCAACATTCCCTCCTATCTGGTAAATGTTGGCGATGAAATCGCAATCAAAGAAGGCAGCATGAGCTCTGCCAAGATCAAGGCGATCCTGGAAGCCAATGAGAAGCGTGCTGTTGTTAAGTGGCTCGAACTGAACGGCACTACCGGTAAGGTAGTCGGCGTTGCCGAAGCCGAGGATATCGACCTCCCGATCGAAAAGCATCTGATCGTCGAGTTGTATTCTAAATAAGGCTTTGAAAAGCTCTGTTTGCATTTTCGGCACCCTTCGCGGCGGATCTTTTTCCCTCGCCAACGCTCAAAAATCCTCGACCATACACAAAGTATGCTCTGCGGTTTTTAAGCGTCGCGAAGAAAAAATCTCTCGCCGAGAACGGCACCAAAACACAAACAAAGCTTTTCGGAAAAGATTATTGTGTAGATACAAGATAGTGATTAGGATGTTAAACGAAAACGCGCGGATGAATTGTGCGTAAAATTTAAGGAGGTTTTAGATATGATCGAGATAGAAAGACCCCGGATCGAAACCGAGGTAATCGGCGATAATGGTGAATACGGCAAATTTGTTGCAGACCCCTTAGAGAGAGGCTACGGCCTGACTCTGGGCAACTCTCTGCGCCGCATTCTTCTTTCCTCCCTGCCCGGCTGCGCGGTTGTTGCCGCGAAGATCAATGATGTTCCCCATGAGTTCACCACTCTGGAGGGTGTGAAGGAAGATGTAACAGAGATCATTCTGAACATCAAGGGCATTATCCCGAAACTCTATTGTAACGAGCAAAAAACCGTATATATCGAGGCGAAGGGCCCCTGCGTTGTTACTGCCGGCGATATCAAAGCCGATAGCGATGTGGAGATCCTCAACCCCGATCATGTTCTGGCAACCCTCGGCGAGGGCGCTGTTTTGAATATGGAACTGATCGTCGATCATGGCCGCGGCTATGTTTCCGCTGAAAAGAATAAGGCCTATACCGAAAATCAGCCCAATATGCTGGCAGTCGATAGCGACTTCTCTCCCGTTACCAAGGTAAACTATAAGGTAGAGAACACCCGCGTCGGCCAGATCACCGATTTTGATAAACTCACGCTGGAGGTCTGGACCAATGCGGTAACCTCCGCCAGCGATGCGGTTTCATTGGCTGCCAAGGTCATGAACGAGCATCTCTCGCTGTTTATCGATCTTTCCGAAAAGGCTAAGAATGCCGAAATCATGGTAGAGAAGGAAGAATCCCGCACCATCACCGCTCTGCGGATGACCATCGAAGAGCTGGATCTTTCCGTTCGCTCCTTCAACTGCTTGAAGAGAGCCACCATCAATACCGTTGAGGATCTGATCAGTAAGAGCGAAGAGGATATGATGAAGGTTCGCAACCTGGGCAGAAAGTCCCTGGATGAGGTTATCGGCAAGCTTGCTTCGCTGGGCCTTTCCCTGAAGAAGGACGACGAATAAGATTTTTTGATTGATACTTTGATAAGGAGGTAACACTCATGTCCGGTTATAGAAAATTGGGCCGCCCTACCGCTCATCGTAAGGCGATGCTCAGAGGCATGGTGACCTATCTTTTAGAGAACGGTTCTGTTGAGACCACTCTGACCCGCGCAAAGGAAGTGGGCAGAGCAACCGAAAAGATGATCACCTTGGGCAAGGCCAACACCCTGCATAGCAAGCGTCAGGCTTTTGCCTATATCACCAAGGAAGATGTTGTCAATAAGCTGTTCACCGAGATCGCTCCCAACTATGAGGAGCGCAACGGCGGCTACACCCGTATCGTTAAGATCGGTCCCCGCCGCGGCGACGGTGCAGAAATGGCTATCGTTCAACTTGTGTAAGTTTTCTTAAAAAAATACAGACCCCGAAAGGGGTCTGTTTTTTTATCGTTGATTGGAGCGGCCGAGAATGTAATCAATCGAGGTGCCGTAGAAATCGGCAAGTTTGATTAGAATCGTGGTTGGAATATCGTTTTCGCCGGTCTCATATTTCGAGTAGCCCGTTTGCGACATTCCTAAAATTTTGGCAAGCTCTTTTTGGGATAAGTCCTTATCCTCCCGAAGATTTCGCAGCCGTTGATACATTCGCTCACCTCCCTACGGGAATTATTATACAATAACCTGAAATAGGTTATTGACATTTAACCTGAAACAGGTTAGAATATTTGTGAGGTGATATTGATGAGTGAAAAAATCTGCAATAATTGTATCCACTATCGAAGACATTACATTAAATATACCAAATGCTACAGACCGATCAATCAAGGACACTGCGTTTTTCCGCGTAGTAAATTGCGCAGACCTGAAACAAAAGGGTGTGTTCATTTTGAAGAAAAAGAAGACTAAATAAAAATAAGTTGTTTTTTCATATTTCAGTTGAAAAGAAAAAAACTGCGTGGTACAATATCCTCAAAGAGAAGGGAGGATATTCTCATGAAACTAATGACCTTTAATCTGCGTTGCAACGACGACCCCAACGGTCATTCCATCGGGGAGCGTGCGCTGCGTATTTTCGATATTTTGAAGGACTATGATCCCGACATCTGCGGATTTCAGGAAGTGGTTCCCAAATGGATGGAGGAGCTGGCGGCGATCAGCGACCGCTTCGACCATGTTATCACCTATCGCAGCGAGACTTCCAAGGAGGCAACCCCGATCTTTTGGCGTAAAGACCGCTTCGAGCTGGTGGATCAAGGGCATTTTTGGCTCTCCAAGACCCCCGAGGTCTGCAGCAAGGGCTGGGGCGGCGGTTTTGGCATTCCCCGCATCTGCAGTTATGTTGCATTGAAAGAATTGGCGAGCGGGAAAGTGATCCATTACTATAATACCCATTTCGACGGCAGTGAACGCTCCAATCGGGAAAGCGGCCAGCTCATCATCCATAAAGCGGAGGAGCTGGGGCGCGGTGTTCCGGTTTTTTGCACCGCCGATTTCAATATGACCACCTATAGCGCGGGCTGGTTCTCCATGCGTTCCTTCTTTAAGGATGTTCGCGAGGAGATCGCTCCCGAGAATAAGCAGGCAACCCTCCATATTTATAAGGAGATCGGCGAGGATATGAACCGCCTCATCGATTTCATCTTCTATACCGGTCAGGGCGTGCAGGCCAAGAGCTATGAGGTCATTACCCGTACCTACGACGGATTATTCCCGTCGGATCACTATGGCATTATCGCCGAATTTGATTTATAAAAACCGCCCAAATGGGCGCCTTTTCCGTTTTTTCATCCTCGCCGTAGCGTCAAAAGAAACGACAACCGCTCCAATTTTCCTTAAAGAAAATAATCCGCTTATGTCGTTCCCTTTTCCTTTGCCCCACAAAATCGTTTGATTTCGTGGGGACCCCAAATACGCCTTCGGCTGAAGAAAACGAAAAATCCATCCCATTTGAACGGTTTGGAGTGGGTGTGAAAATCCACATATATGTGTAACTATTATAGAGGTAGTTTATGAAATTATTAAATTTTAACCTTCGTTGTGCCGACGATCCCGACGGTCATTCCATTGCCGAGCGGGCAATGCGGATCCTGGATATTATCAACGATTATCAGCCCGATATCTGCGGTTTTCAGGAGGGCGTTCCCGCTTGGGAGGAAGAACTGGAGGCGATGGCCGACCGCTACGACCATTATCGGGAATATGCCGATGTCAACCAGGAGTTTATCGATATTTCCTGGCGGAAGGACCGCTATGAGCTGGTGGGAAAGAGTCGGTTCTGGCTTTCGCCCACGCCCGAGGTCTGCAGTAAGGGCTGGTATGGCGGCGGGTTCGGCATCCCACGCGTCTGCGTGCAGGTCTCTCTGCGCCATAAGGAAACGGGGAAGGTCGTCCATTACTATAACTCCCATTTCGATGGTGCCGACCGCACCGCCCGGGAGAGTGCCATGCTGATCATCCATCGGGCGGAGGAGCTGGGGCGCGGCGAGGCGGTATTCTGTTCCGCCGACTTTAATATGACCACCTATAGCCCCGGTTGGATGGCGATGCGCTGCTTCTTTAAGGATGTGCGGGAAGAGGTTGCTCCCGAAAATAAGCAGGGTACCCTGAACATCTACCAAGAGGTCGGCGAGGATATGAACAAACTGATCGACTTTATCTTCTATACGGGCAAGGATGTGAAGGCCAAAAGCTATGAGGTTATTACCCGCCTTTACGATGGTAAGTTTCCTTCCGACCACTATGGTCTCATCGCCGAATTTGATTTGTAAGGAAAAATCGCAAAAAATTGATAGAAAAAAGCCTCAAAGCGTGCTAAAATCAAGAAAAACAGTTTTCAGGGAGAAATGAATATGAAATTGATGACCTTTAACCTGCGGTGCAACGATGACCCCAACGGCCATTCCATCGCAGAGCGTGCTTTTCGCATTTTTGATATTATTAAGGATTATGAGCCCGATATCTGCGGCTTTCAGGAGGTCGTTCCCCAATGGATGGAGGAACTGAAGGTTTTAGACGACCGCTTCGACCATTATGAATCCTATACCGAAGGCAACGGCCGCGGAGAGATCATTCCCATCTATTGGCGCAAGGACCGCTATGAGCTGGTGGATCAGGGCTATTTCTGGCTCTCCAAAACCCCCGAAGTGCCCAGCGTCGGCGGCTGGGGCGGCGGTTTCGGCCTGCCCCGCAGCTGCACCTACGTTGCGCTGAAGGAGATCGCCAGCGGCAAGATCGTCCATTATTATAATACCCATTTCGACGGCAGTACCGACGGCAACCGCGAGAGCGCCCAGGTCATCATCCGCCGTGCCCGCGCGCTGGGTCTGCCCCGGGAAACCAATGTTTTCTGTACCGCCGATTTCAATTTCCATCTCAACAGCACCGGTTGGCATTCCATGCGCAGTTTCTTCAAGGACGTCCGCGAGGAGATCGCCCCCGAGAACTTCCAGGGCACCCTCAATATCTATCAGCCCGTCGGCCAGGATAAGGGCAGACTCATCGATTTTGTCTTTTATTCCGGCGATAAGGTGGTTCCCAAGAGCTATGAGGTGATCACCCGTTTGTATGACGGACTGTTTCCTTCAGACCATTATGGAATTCAATGCGAATTTGATTTATTATAAATGAAAAGGCTTTCGAGTAATCGAAAGCCTTTTGTTATAGAAACCATGGCAGAACGGCAATGTGGTTGACGGGCGGTCTATAAATGGGTATAATCAAAATGTGGTGTTTTGGCGGCCAAAGGAGGTCTATAATGAAAAACAGAAAGCTCATTAAAATTTTAGGCATTGCAGGAGGCGGAATTGCTGCGACACTTTTGATACCGATTTTGTTATATTTCGGAGTCTGGGGCTTTATCTGGTTGTGCGCAGTTACCATTCCGGATCCGCCTCCGCCTGCGGTAGAGCAGGGGGAATTCCCCTTTAAATTGGTTTATGAGATCGATGGTGAACGCAAAGAGATCGAGGATACATTGGTGATCGAGTTTGAAGATTCAAAAGGAGATTTCGAGGTGGGCGATATCTATTATTGGAAACGTTATTTTAAAAATGATATCTTCAACGATGAAACTTATGAAATCGTGCTGGCAGAAGAGGAGGATTATAGGGTTTGGTTTGAACTGGGGAGCTCTGAATATTATATGGGCATCGATGACCCTCTTGATAAATATGGAACCCAACCGGGCGAAATTGGAGTTTATCCTGAAACGCTACCGATTAACGACGAAACGCTTTTGGAATATTACGGGATCAAGATCATTGAAAAATATGTATCCCCGCCTATCGAAGCACCAAGTAAATAGTCAGACAGCCGCATCTTCGGATGCGGCTGTTTTTTTCTTTACAACCAGTAAAATTTTCTTTATAATAGAACTATAGATTTTTATGAGAAAGGAAGGGCGCGATGATCACCTTTATCACCGGCCGAAGCGGAACCGGCAAAACCGAATGGATCATGGAACAACTGCCCCTGCTCGCCGAGCGGTATGAGCGGGTGTTTTACCTTGTCCCGGAGCAGAGCTCGATGGTGCTGGAGCGTCGGCTCGGCGGCATGGGCTTGGATGGGGTGCGCGTGGCTTCCTTCCGCCGCCTCTGCAACGAGATCTTCCGCGCCTTCGGCGGGGTGGCAGGCTCTTATATGAGCAATGCCCGCCAGACCGCGCTGATCTATCGGGT
This sequence comes from Clostridia bacterium, assembly GCA_017442025.1. Taxonomy (GTDB): domain Bacteria; phylum Bacillota; class Clostridia; order Oscillospirales; family QAKW01; genus QAKW01. The sequence goes on along the minus strand of JAFSBD010000196.1, from coordinate 7,608 downwards.
GTTGCAGGAGCAACAAAAGAATTTAAAATACTACCGCACCGCCCGCCCCACCATGGGGTTTGTTGCCCGCCTGGCGGAGGTCTTCGGGGAGTTTTCTCTTTCCGGCTTGGAGCAGGAGCAGGTTCTGCCCTTGCTGGCTAAGAGCGGGCGGCAGGATTGGCAACAAAAATATGCCGATCTCTTTTTGCTTTATAATGCCTATCGCACTGCCCTTTCTGCCGAAAACCGTTCCGCCGCCGAGGATCTGGCGGCGGCCACCGCCAAGGCGGAGGAGCATGGCTTTTTTAAGAACACGGCGGTGGTGCTGGACGGCTTTTTCGGGTTCACCGGCCGTCAGCGGGAATTGCTAAAGGTGATCTTTGCCCAAAGCCCTGCGGTTTATTGCGCCCTTTTGGTGGACGAGCAGGATCCGGCTCTGCTCTTTGAGCCTGCCAAAAAGGAACTGGCCGCCCTCAAGCGGATTGCCAAGAGCGCAGGCGTTGCCACCAAAACGATTGGGATGGCAGGGGAGTCCCGCCGCCTGGAATATGAAGATCTGCGGCAATTGGAAAAGCATTTCTTTTCCCCGAACCCTGCCCCCCAAGGAAACGCCGAGCATATTCGGCTGATGGCGGGGCGCAACATCCGCGAAGAACTCTCGATGGTGGCGGCGGATATCGCCCGCCGCGTGCGGGAGGATGGGGTGCGCTATCGGCAGATCGCCCTCATCGCGGGGAACCTTTCGGAATACGGGCCGGTGGCAGAGACCATCTTCCAAAAATATAACATCCCCCTCTTTCTGGATCAGGGGCGCACCTCTTTGGGCAAGCCCATCTTCGCCTTTGTCCAGAGCGCGCTCAGGATCATCAGCCCCGAGCGGTATTTCCGCCGCGAGGATCTGCTGGCCTTTTTAAAGACCGGCCTTTGCGGCGAGGATCGGGATTTGATCAGCCGCCTGGAAAACTATTGTATTTTATGGCAGGTCAACGGCGAACGCTTCTTGCGGGAGGCCGATTGGACCCAAAACCCCAAAGGGATGGGCAAGCCCGATGAAGAGGCTTTGGAAACCTTGGCGGAGCTGAATGCCCTGCGCAAGCGCGTCTGCGCCCCCTTGCTTCGGATGAAGGAGGCGGTGGGGGAGACCGGCGCGTCTTTGGCCGAGGCCATCTATCAACTGCTCTGCGACTTTAAGGTGGAGGAGCAGATGGCATCGGTTGCCCAAAGCCTTTTGGGCGAAGCGGGGGAGAATGCCTGGCAGACCCAGCAAAACCGCCGCCTCAGCCGGGAATATCTGAAATTATATTCCACCCTCACCGATATCCTCGATGATATCTATATCATCTTTGAGAATGCCCCCCTCTCCCTTTATGCGGCTGAGGAGTTGATCGGCCTTTGCGGGGAGCAGACCGCCCTCAATATCGCCCCGCCCACCATGGACGCAGTGGCGATGGGCGAGGTGGCTCATAGCCGCCTGGATGGGGTGGAATATCTCTATATCGTTGGATGCAATCAAGGGCTTCTGCCCATGCCCGTTGCCGATACCGGGCTGATCGGGGATCGGGAACGGCGGCTGTTTGCGGAAGAAAATCTGCCCTGCAACGCCACCCTTCAGCAGCATCATCTCCAGGGCCAGCACCGCCTTTATGCGGCGCTCTTTTCGGCGCGGCGCGGGCTGACCTTCACCTATAGTGCCTTTCGGATGAACGGCGAGCCCCTCATCCCCTCGGTCTATCTGGATAAGCTCCAACGGCTTTTGAATATCCAGCCCATCTATCGGGCGGATATGGACCTTTATGATTTTGCCGCCACCCCTGCGGGCGCACGGGAGCTGACCGGCTGGTGCCCGCCTCTGCGAGAGGAAATTTTAGCCGAGCTTGGGGAGGCCCTGCCCCCCGAACGGGCCGAGGAAGATACCATCCCTGCCGAGATCGCGCGGCAACTCTTTGGGGATCATCTGCGGCTGAGCTATAGCCAGATCAGCCTTTATCAGAATTGCCCCTTCCATTATTTTATGGAAAAGACCATGCGGATCAAGCCCACCGAGCCCATCACCTTTGATGCGGCCAATATCGGCACCTTTGTCCATTACGGTATGGAAAAGCTGATCGAACGGCTGAAAACCGAAAATTATGATTACGATAAGTATACATCGAGCGAAATTCAACGCTTTGGAGAGGAAATGGCCCGCGAATACTTGGCCGACCAACTGCGGGATTTCAACCGCAGTAACCGATTCGATTCCCTCTATCGGCGGATGACCGCCCTTTTCTGCCGCGTGGCAGAGAATGTTTTGGGGGAACTGAAGGAGGGGCAGTATCGCCCCTATGGGGTGGAAGTTCCCTTGGGTGGGCAGGTGCTCCCCCTGGAAAAGGGCGGAGCGGTGGAGTTGATCGGGTCGGTGGATCGGGTGGATACCTTTGAAAAGGACGGCAAGACCTACTTAAAGGTTACCGACTATAAGACCGGACCCAAGACCTTCGACCTGCGGGGGATCACCAATCGGGATAACGTTCAGCTCCCCATCTATCTTTACGGATTGATGAAGAGCGGCCGCTGGGCGGAGCCCTTGGCGGGCGCGGGCTGTTATATGGAGGCCCGCACCCCTGCCTTTGACCAACCCATCCCGCCCGAGGAACTGGAAGAAAAGCTCCGCGCCTTTTATAAGCGCGGCGGTGCATTCTCCGCCGATGAGGCCGCCCTTGCGGCTCTGGATAGCGGCAGGGGAAGTCATTATTTCAAGGTAGATTATACCAAGGACGGTGCGTTGAAAAAGGGCCAAAAGGTCTATGACCCGCAAATGATGCAGGAGATGGTAGACCATATGGAGACCGTTTTGAAGGAGACCGCCGAAGGCATTCTCTCGGGGAATGTGGCGGTGCGGCCCTTGAAGGGCCACTCCCCCGATGCCTGCACCTATTGCGATTTTGCAAGCCTTTGCGGCTATACCCCCGAGGCGGGGAAAAAGAAAGAATATTCCGAAGATCCCTTCGGCTGGAGAGAGGAGGCGGGCTCATGAGCAAAATATCCTTTACCGATCAGCAGGAGCGCGCCATCAACAGTCGGGGCGATCGTTTATTGGTCTCCGCCGCCGCGGGGAGCGGAAAAACCGCGGTTTTGGTGGAGCGGGTCCTGCGGTATCTTTCGGAGCAAGGCGGGGATATCCGCCGACTGATGATCATGACCTATACCACCGCCGCCGCCGAAGAGATGCGGCAGAAGATCAAAAAGGTGGTGGACGGAAAATTGCGGGAGAGCGGCGGGAGCGACCATCTGCTCCGCCAGAGCGCCCTTATCGATAGCGCCGAGATCGGAACGGTGCATAGCATCTGCCTGGGGCTGATCACCCGCCATTTTGAGCGGTTGGATTTAGACCCCCGCTTTCGGCTGATCGATGAGACCGCCGAGGCGGCGATGATCGCCGAGGAGACGGAAGGGCTGATCGAGGAGCTCTATGGCCGCAAGGATCAGGAAACCGAGCATTTTTTGCAATGCTACGCCATCGGGCGCAACGATCAGGCCCTTGCCGATCTGCTGGTGAAGGGAATGAAATTCTTGGAGGATCAGCCTCTGCCCGAGGACTATATCGAGCGGGCGCTGGCCCCCTATCGCAAAAAGGGCGCGCCCTTCTTTGACCGTTTTAATGAGGATGGGCTGGTTGCCTATCTTTCGGAGGAGCTGGAGGCTCTGCGGGTGCGCCATGCCTTCTTCCTTGAAAAGCTCCATAGTCATTGGGGGTTGAGCGAATGCGCCCCCTTATTAGACTTTTTTGAAGAGGAGCAACGGGCCTTGGCGGCACTTGCCGCCCTGCCCCAAAAGCGGGATTATCAGGCTTTTGCCGATCAAGCCAAAAACTTTGGGTTTGCCAAAGCCAAATGGAAGGATTGGCTCAAGGAGCTGCTTGCAGAGGAAGAGATCGAGAAGATCAAAGCCGAGCGGGAGCGGATCAAAAAGGCGGTTACTGCCTTTATTGCACCCTTTACCGCCGCGGAAGATGAGGCAATCGCCTGCCTGGAGCGGGAGGGGCGGTTGCTGGAGACCTATTTTGCCTGTTGCATGGAGTTGAGGGCGCGGCTGGAAAAGGCGCGCCGCAAGGGGGGCTGGATCTCCTTCCATGATATGGAGCAGATGGCCCTTCGCTTATTGGTGGCGGATTATGATCCCGCCGCCGACCGCCTGATCCCGACCGACCTTGCCCTGCAGTTGCGGCAGGATTATGATGAAATCATCATCGATGAATTTCAGGATACCAATCGGGTGCAGGATCTGATCTTCCGCGCCCTTTCCCAAGAGGGAAAAAACCTCTTTATGGTGGGGGATATGAAGCAGAGCATCTATCGGTTCCGCGGCGCGGAGCCGGAGATCTTCGATCAAAAGCGTAAGGCGTCTGCGCCTTATGAGGGCGCGGTACTTAAGAGCCCAACGGTGCTGGAACTCAACGCCAACTTCCGCTCCCATCCCGGCATTTTAAGGTTTGCCAACGCGGTGTTTGGGGCGATTATGAGCCCCGCAGTGGGGGGCGTGGACTATACCGATTCGGAGCGGCTTAAAAACGGCCGCACCTATGCCCGCCCCGCGGAGATCTGCGCGGAGATCCATCATCTCAAGCCCGAAGACGATCCTAAAACGGGCAAAAAGATCCGTCCGGTCGATCAAAATGCACGTTATACCGCCCGCCTCATCCGCCAAATGGTGGAGCAGCGGCAGGAGCTTTTGCTCCCCGACGGGCTGAGCCGCCCGGTGGAGTATCGGGATTTTGCCATTTTGCTGCGCAACGCTTCGGGCTCAGCCGCCGTTTTTGAGCAGGCGTTGCTGGAGCAGGGGATCCCTGTTGTCAACCAGAATGAAGGGGTGAGATTTTTCGATCTGCCCGAGGTGCAGAGCATCCTATCCTACCTGCTGGTATTGAATAACCCCTACGACGATATGGCGTTGGTCTCCCTCCTGCTGGGGGATTATTTCGCCTTCTCTTTGGGGGAGCTGGCCGCTCTGCGTAACCGCCGCCAACCCCTTTATGATAATCTGCGGCTGGCGGCAAAGAAGACCGAAAAGGCGCGGCGCGCCTATGAGACCATCGAGGGCTACCGCAAGTTAGCGGGCACGCTCTATGTTTATGATCTGCTCTATCGCATCTATCAGCAGAGCGGGATCTTAGCCACCTATACCGCTACTCTCGGCGGCGCGGAAAAGTGCGCCAATCTGGAGCTTTTGGCGGAGGATGCCCGCCTCTTTGAAGAGGAGGGGTATCGGGGGCTTTACGCCTTTACCGAGCATATCCGCATCTCCAAAAGCGGCAATCGGGGCGGTGCGCGGTTGCAGGCCGAGGGCAACAGCGTTCGGATCATGACCATCCATAAATCCAAAGGGTTGGAATTTCCCATCTGCATTTTGGGGGATAGTCAAAAGACCTTTAACCGCACCGACCTTTCGGAGCGGATCCTGCTCCATCCCCGCTTCGGCGCGGCGGTCGAGCAGATTCAGCCATCCTGCTTTTATCGGGGGCGGTCGGTCGCCCAGCGGGTGCTGGCTGATCAGATCCTGACCGATAGCATCAGCGAGGAGGAGCGGGTGCTCTATGTTGCCCTTACCCGCCCCGAAAGCAAACTGATCATTTTAGCTAATGAAAAAGAAGAGACCATTGCCCAATGGGCGGTGGAGGGTGCCCTTTTGGGCAAGCCCCTGCCCCGCTGGCTGCTCACCGGCAAGGATGCTTGCTATCTGCGCTGGCTCTGCACCCTTTTTGCAGGCGCGGAAGAAGGCGAAGATCTGCGCCTGCAGCATGGGCTGGCAGGCGGGAACTATCCGCCCCTCTTTGCCAAGTGGGTGGAAGTCGCCCATGCCGAGCAGGGGGAAGAGAAGCCCTTCCCCCAAAAGGAGCAGGTAGTTTTCGATCCGCAGGCGTTCCGTGCGCGGCTGGATTGGGTCTACCCCCATCTATCGGCGGTGCGGCTGCCCGCCAAGCTTTCGGTTTCGGAGCTCAAGGGGCTTCGCGAGCCGGAGGAGGATGCCGAGCCTCTGCTGGAGGAGCGGCTGCGCGCCTCTGCGCCGCGATTTGCCAATCGGTTCCGTCCGCGGGGCAATGAGGTGGGTAATGCCCTTCATCAGGCGCTGCAGTTTTGCAATTTTGAGCGGCTGCGGCAGGATCCCGAATCGGAGCTTGCCCGCTTGGTAGAAAATGGGTTCATTTTGGAGGAGCAGCGCAAGCTGATCGCGGTGGATAAGATCCGCCGCTTCACCCAAAGCCCCTGCTTTGCCGACCTGCTGCAATCAGACTATTACAGCAAGGAAGAGCGGTTCTTATTCCCCATGGAGGCATCCGCCCTTTTCGGCCAAGAGGCCGAAGGGGAGATCCTTATTCAGGGCGTGCTGGATTGCTATAGCGTGCGGGGATCGGAAGCGATGCTTTTGGACTATAAGACCGATCGGGTGAGCTCCCCCGAGGAGCTCATCCGCCGCTATCAGGTGCAGATGGATCTTTATGCCGAGGCTCTGCGGCGGCAAAAGGGACTGAAGGTTACCCGCAAGGTGATCTATAGCTTTGCGCTGGAGCAGGCGATCGAAGTATAAATAAGGGTATATTTTTAATCAATTTGGTGGGTGAATTTGTTGTTTTGCCCAAAAAGGATTGACGGTTTTTTTCAATCGTTTAAAATAAAATTATAAGATTATAAAGGAGGACTTCCCATGGAGCGGTATAATTCTGCAAGCGAGAAGTATAAGAAGTTCGGTATCGATACCGAAAAGGCAATGGAAATTTTGAAAAACATTCCCATCAGCATGCATTGCTGGCAGGGCGATGACGTTATCGGTTTTGAAAATCTCGGCGGTGCGCTCACCGGCGGTATTCAGACCACCGGTAATTATCCCGGCAAGGCCCGCAACCCCGAAGAGCTGATGGCCGACCTGGAGGTCGCGCTCAAGCTGATCCCCGGTAAAAAGAAGATCAATCTGCATGCCATCTATGCCATCTTTGACGGCGAGCCTGTGGACCGCGACGCGCTGGAGCCCAAGCATTTTGCCAAGTGGGTAGAGTTCGCCAAGAAAAATAATGTGGGCCTGGATTTCAACCCCACCTATTTCAGCCATCCCAAGGCCGCCGAGAGCCTGACCCTCAGCCATCCCGACGATGAGATCCGCGCCTTCTGGGTGCGCCATGGTATCGCCTGCCGCAAGATCGCGGCCTATTTTGCCAAGGAGCTGGGCTGCGAGGTCAGCTGCAATAGCTGGATCCCCGACGGTTATAAGGAGATCCCCGCCGACCGCCTCGGCCCCCGTATGCGCCTGAAGGATAGCCTGGATCAGATCTTTGCTGAAAAGTATGAGGGCGTCATCGATTGCGTGGAGAGCAAGGTGTTTGGTATCGGCCTGGAGGCCTATACCGTTGGTTCTTCGGAATTTTATCTGACCTATGCCGCCTCCCATCCCCATGTTTATAACCTGCTGGATAGCGGCCATTATCATCCCACCGAGGTGATCAGCGATAAGCTGCCCGCCCTGCTGGTCTTTAAGGATCGCATCCCCCTCCACGTTACCCGCCCGATGCGCTGGGATAGCGACCACGTAGTCCTGCTGGACGATGAACTCAAAGAGATCGCCAAGGAAGTGGTCCGTTGCGATGCCACCGATAAGGTG
>JAFSBD010000195.1 GCA_017442025.1 Clostridia bacterium | reverse complement strand
CCATCAGCGCCAGGGTGGAGCCGCAAATGGCGCCCTGGGAGGTGGAACCATTGGAGGTCAGAACATCCGAAACCAAGCGGATGGTATAGGGGAACTCGGAAACATCGGGGATGACAGGCTCCAGCGCGCGCTCTGCCAAAGCACCGTGGCCGATCTCGCGGCGGCCGGGGCTGCGGGAGGGCTTTGCTTCGCCAACAGTGAAGCCGGGCATATTGTAGTGATGGATATAACGCTTGGACTCCACATTGTCCAGCCCGTCGAGGATCTGCTCCTCGCTGACCATGCCCAGGGTGCAAACCGTCATAACCTGGGTCTTGCCGCGGGCAAAGAGGCCGCAGCCATGAACCTTGGGCAGCAGATCGACCTCGGCCCAGAGGGGGCGCATATCGTTGAGGCCGCGATCGTCCACACGCTTGCCCTCTTCGGAGATCCAGTTGCGAACGATATATTTCTGCAGCTTATAGAGGCAATCGCCGATGAGATAGGCATCCTCGCCCAACTCTTCGGTGAAACGCTCTTCCACCTTCTTGGTAACTTCTTTAATATTATTGTCGCGGGTTTCTTTATCGGAGGTGTGAAGGGCTTCCTTCATCATATCCTCGGCGAAATCCTTGATCTTATCGAAAAGATCGGCGGGAACTTCATAGGAATCAAAGCCGAACTTCTCCTTGCCGATCTCGGCAACGATGCTGTTGATAAAGCCGATCAGCTCAACGTTGGCGGCATGGCCGGCCATGATGGCTTCCAGCATTTTATCTTCGGGCACTTCCTTCGCGCCCGCTTCGATCATGGTAACCTTCTTGGCAGAGGAAGCAACGGTAACTGCCATCTCGGAGCGCTCGCGCTGCTCTTCGGTGGGGTTCATAACGATCTCACCATCCACCAAACCAACGGAAACACCGCTGATGGGGCCGGCGAAGGGAATATCGGAGATGGAAAGGGCGATGGAAGCGCCGATCATGCCGACGATCTCGGGGATGCAATCCTGATCTACCGCCATGATGGTCAGGTTGACGTTCACGTCGTTGCGCATATCCTTGGGGAAGAGGGGGCGGATGGAGCGGTCGATGACGCGGCTGCTCAGAATCGCCTTCTCAGAGGGGCGACCCTCTCTCTTCAAAAAGCCGCCGGGGATCTTGCCGGCTGCATACATTCTCTCTTCGAAATCCACCGAAAGGGGGAAGAAATCGATGCCGTCGCGGGGCTTGGCGGAAGCGGTGGCAGTAGCCAGAACAACGGTATCACCATAACGCACCAGAGCGCTGCCGTTGGCCAGCTGAGCGAACTTGCCGGTCTCGACGGTCAGGGTTCTGCCGGCGAACTCGGTTTTGAAAATCTTGTGGTTTTCGTACATAATTTTTTTCTCCTTCTTTTAATTTACCCCATTTCAAGAAGGACTTTTTAGCACTTAGTCAAACAGCCTTTTGGCGGCAAAGCCGCTTGATTAACTGCTAAATTTTCCGCTCTCAAAATGGGAAAGAGGCGGAAAAGGAAGGTCTCTCTTCCTTTTTCCGCCCGCTTTTTTAAAATTACTTTCTGATGTTGAGCTTTTCGATGATCGCCCGGTAACGGTTGATATCTACTTTGGTCAGGTAGTTCAGAAGGTTTCTTCTGTTACCAACCATCTTAAGCAGGCCGCGGCGGGAATGATGATCGTTGGGATTCTTCTTCAGATGCTCGGTCAGCTCATTGATGCGAGCAGTCAGGATCGCGATCTGGACTTCGGGAGAGCCGGTATCCTTCTCGTGCAGCTTATTAGCTTCGATCACAGAATTTTTGATATCCTTTTTCAGCATTGCACTTTTCACCTTTCTTTCAGATTTGTCCGGCCGGAACTGAGATACCGCCCGGTGAAAGGCGCGCACCCAAGTTCGGTCATACTGACAGCCAAATTATTATACAACAGGAAAATCAAAAAGTAAAGTATTTTTTTATTAAATTGACATTTTAATTATACAATGGTATGCTAATCTCAATAGAAGGAGGGGACGATAGCGATGAAGATCACATTTTTGGGAACAAGCCACGGATGCCCGTCGGCCGAACGTTTTTGCACCTCGCTGCTGGTGCAAAGCGGTCAAAATATTTATCTGATCGATGCGGGCGCGCCCATCTTGGATTTATTATGCCGAAAGGGAATAAAATCGGATGCCATCAAAGCGATCTTTATTTCCCACGCGCATAGCGATCATAGCGGCGGGCTTTGCAATTTCCTGAGCTTTGCCAATTTGCGCGGTAAAAATAGGATCGCCACCTACCTGCCCCATCCTGCGTTAGCGGATCTCCTTTCCCATTCTATTGAGGTTTGCGATCTGAAACCTTATGATGCCGAGCGTCTGCCTCTTATTCTTGCCCAAGAGGGCGTGGTTTATGAGGATGAGGCAATTCGGGTAACCTACATTCCTACCGCCCATATTCCCTATTCCTATGCTATTTTGGTAGAGGGAGAGGGAAAACGTTTTCTCTTTACCGGCGACCTTTCCAATGGCTTGGCAAAAAATGATTTTCCTGCCATTGCATTCCATCAGCCGATGGATGCCATTGCCTGCGAAATGGCTCATTTTGGCGCGGAAGAGATTCGACCCTGTCTGGAAAAGCTCGATGTTAAGCAATTCTGGTTCACCCATGTGAATCGTATTGAAGAAAAGTTCCCTGCGATTCGAGCATTGCGGGAGGAATACTCCTATCCCATTTATATTGCTGAAGATAATGATGAGATCCTGCTTTGAGCAGGGTCTCATTTTTTGATAAAGCCTTGCAATTTCGTTTTTATTAATATATAATATAGAATTGGTACAATATTATTCAAAATGAGGTATCTATGAAGCGAAACCGTTTAATATCTTTTATATTAGCGTTGATGCTGTTGCTTTCGGGCTGTTCTCTGCCCGGCGGGGAGACCGGCCTGATGCTCACCCCTCCCACCATGAGCCTGGGCCGCGAGGCGCTGACCAAGGCTATTAAGGCGGCGATCGGCGAAAATTATGAGCTGGTTTATCCCCAGGAAGGCTCTTATCGGACCGGCATCATCTCCGAGGATCTCACCGGCGACGGAGAAAACGAAGCCCTTTGCTTTTACCGTACCACCGCGGCCAACGGAAAATTGGGATTTTTGGTAATGGAAAACCGCGGAGATACTTGGGTCAAGCTCGCCATGGGTCAAAGCCCTGCGGCCTCGGTCGGTCGCGTGGCGTTTGGGGATCTCAATGCCGATGGGATTTCCGAGATCGTTGTCGGCTGGCAGTATCTCACCGATACCGACGGCAGTTATGAGATCTATCAAATTAAAGAAAATAAAGCCATCAGCAGTTATACCGGGCTCTACAGTCGGTTTGTTATGATGGAAGGGAAACCTTCCCGCCTATTGGTGCTCAGCCGCAATTCGGCCACCAAATCCGTTACCGCCTCGTTGGTGGGGCAGGTGGATGGAGCCATCGGGCTGATCAATACCGTTGCAATGTATGGACGGGCCACCGATTATCTGAGCATCCTTTCGGCCAAGACTTCTTCCGGCCAGCCGGCGGTATATATCGATGAATCCTTGGAAAGCGGCCAGACGCTCACCGAGGTGCTGGTTGTGAACGACCAGGGGCGGTTGACCAACGAGCTTTTGAATCAGTTTAATACTGCCACCCTGCGCTATTCTGCCATCACCTGCAGGGATCAGAATAACGACGGTGTTCCCGAAATGCCCACCGAAGAGGCGTTGCCTTCCTACCTGCGTAACGGCTTGGAGGAGCAGCTTTATCTTATTAACTGGAATACCTTTGATGGCGCAACCCTTAAACCAACTTCCCATTCCTTTGTGGATACCACCGAAAAGTTTGCGATCCATTATCCGAAAGGCTGGCATGGGAAGGTAACGGTGGAGCGTTCTTCGGAAACCGACCGTGCATTTTTATTTAAGACCATGGGCGGAGAAACCCTCTTTACCATCCGCGTCTACGGGCTCTCGGAATATACCCCCGAGCTGGGGGATGAAGGCTGGCGCAAACTCTATGAGGATAGCGACCATGTCTATACCGTTTATTGCGAACCCCGCAACTCTATGTCCATCACCTATACAAAGGTCTACGGCCTGTTTAACGTTATTTAGGAGTCGAATGATGAAAAAAGTATTGATTTTAGAAGATGAAGAAGCGATCCGCGCATTTGTTGTCCTCAACATGAAGCGGGCGGGCTATGAAACCATCGAGGCAGCTACCGGCGAGGAGGCTTTGGAGCTTTTTGATAAAAACCCCGATATTGACATTGCGGT
>JAFSBD010000194.1 GCA_017442025.1 Clostridia bacterium | reverse complement strand
GCAGAGGGTCCCGAAATAGTTGATGGAGGCGATATCCTCATAGGCGATGACAAATTGCAGCTCCTCCCGCGCCTGCACCGTGCGGGAATCGGTAAAGTTCGCGCTTCTGCCGTCGAAGGTGATGCCGCTTCTGGAATAAAGCAGCAGATAGCCCCAATCCATCGAAACGTTATCGCCGCTCATCGAAACGGGGCGTTGGTCGGCCTGACCGAAGATGCCGACGTTGATGTCGCCGTCCTGCATGACGGTTTTGACCAATTTGGGCTGCGCGTCCTTATAGCTGCCGTTATGGCAGAGGCTGTCGAACAGCTTGAGGTCGGTCTGCACCTCATGCGCCTTGCCGTCCTCCGACTCCAGCACGATGCTGACCAGTGTGATGGGCATCGAGGCCAGATCGAGATCGTCGGGGATGAAGGGAGAAGTAAATTTGATCTTGGCAACCACACCGCCGAAGCGCATGGTCCAGGCGGTGGAAAGCGGGGTTACCGTCTGCTCCAGCAGCTCGGCGCAATCATAGCCGCCCGAGGTGGAAAGGAACATCGCCCTTTTACCGTCGATGACGAAATTGCCCTTAAGCGGTTTCTTATGACCGCACCAATGGGTCGTAACAGGACCGGTCATCAGGTCGGAGGGCATCCAGACGGATACCAAGGGATCTTGGGTGATCAGGGGAATGGCGGGAAGCCGCGCAAACTTATTCATCGTTCTTTTTCTCCTTCATTAAAATCATTGACTTATTTGTATTATAATAGTATTATTATCTTAAATCAATATAAAATACCGTTAAAAAAATGAGGAAAACTGTTATGGTCAATGAAGAAGTCTACCGCCCGAGCCAAAGCCGCCGATCCCGCGAGCTGCTGTATCTTCGGCTGTGCGGCATCACCTATCCCGATAAAAACTATAAGATCCGCCGTGAATGCTCTCCCCTTGCCTGCATTGAGTATATAGAAAAGGGCGCGGGAGTCGTGCAGATCGACGACCGAACCTTTTACCCGGAAGAGGGGGATGCCTATTTTTTGCCGGTCGGCGCGAACCACCGTTATTTCAGCGACCGGGAGAATCCATGGCAAAAGGTTTTTATCAACCTTTCGGGCAGCCTTCTGGACAGCCTGATTGAGGGCTACGGCCTGAAAGGCATCTATCATTTTAAAGGACTTGACCTGCGCCAAGAACTGCGCGGCATCGTAGCCGCCGCCCAGGAGAGCAAGGAGGATTGCACCGAAGAGATCACCTGCCTGCTCAACCGCGTCTTTTTCAAAATGAGAGCCCATGCCAAGGAAGAAAGCCACACCTCCGACGTTGCCGAGCGGATGAAGGAATACCTGCGCAACCATGCCGCCGAAAAATTCACCCTCGATTCGCTCTGCCAATACGTTTCCCGCTCCGAATCCCAGACCATCAAGATCTTCAAGGAGGCCTACGGCATCACCCCCTACGCCTATTTTTTGGACAAAAAGCTTCGGCTCGCCCGCGATATGCTGCTCAACACCAACCTCTCGGTCAAGCAGATCGCCGACCACCTGAATTTCGCCGACGAATACTATTTTTCCAACGTTTTCAAAAAGAAGCTCGGCACCTCCCCCTCAAAATTCAGAAAAGGGCTTTAATATAGAATCAAAACGATTGACTTCTTCCCTATAAAAATGATAAAATGAAGACAAATCAACTTTGAAAAAGGATGAAACTGCCATGAAAAAGATTGTTTTGATCGGGGATTCGATCCGCGTGGGCTATTGCCGCTATGTGCAGCAGGCTTTTGAGGGAGAGGCCGCGGTCTATTTCCCCAATG
>JAFSBD010000193.1 GCA_017442025.1 Clostridia bacterium | reverse complement strand
CAAAAACTGCATCACATTCTGCAGTTTATGCACCTCATAAAATTCGGGGTGGGAAAGCAAATTACTCTGGCCGGATACAAATACCTTGGGATTGCGGATGGAATCCACCATATTTTTCACAACCCCGGCCAGGAAATTCCAGTTTTCATGCAAGGCGGAAAGCTGATTTTCCAAGGATTCAAAATCCTCATCGGTCAGGCGCGTGAAACTGACATCCCCCAAAAAGGAATTGAGCATCTCGGAAAGTGCCTTGATCTCCTCATCATCCGCCAAAAAATAGAAACGGCAGAAGCTATTCTTGACCGTTCCGCTGCGGGTGATCGCCACCAAATTCAGGCAGTTATCGGCGGTTTTGACCAATTCCACCTTAATAATGCGATCTTCATCGGAATGGCTGATGACCGCCGCGGCGGTATAGCCGGTGATCTCCGAGAAGCGGGATAATGCGTGCTTGAGAAATTCATCCACATTCCCGGTGGGGTCTTCCACCGCTTCTTCGATGATCGCCGCCCGCTCTACCGAAAGGCTGGTAGAGGTAAGCAGGTGATCCACATAATAACGATAGCCTTTTTCAGTGGGGACTCTGCCTGCGCTGGTATGGGGTTGCTCCAGAAAGCCCTCCCGCTCCAGCTCCGCCAGGTCGTTACGAACGGTTGCAGAAGAAACGCTCAAACCGGCACGCGCCAATATCAACTTGGAGGATACAGGTTCGCCTGTATCAACATACGCTTCTATCGCAGCTTTTAATATTAAATTCAGCCGATCTTTCATTTTCACACCCGCCTTATTTTTTAGCACTCTCTGCTTTCGAGTGCTAACACCCATACTTTATCATGTTTTAAACCCATTGTCAACACCTATTTTTCATTTTTTCATGAATATAATGTAAATAATCTCTTGACAAGCAGGATTTCTTCCTTATATAATAGAAGTAATAATAGGGTACTATTAAATTTGATAAGGAGTGGTTTAAGTGGCAGAGTTTAAATACGAAATCACCGAGCATTTCGGCAACCTTCCCGAAAATTCCAGCGGCTGGTCCAAGCAGCTCAACAAAATCAGCTGGATGGAGCGTGCGCCTAAATACGATCTGCGCGAGTGGTCTCCGGACGGCACCAAGATGAACAAAGGTGTCTCCTTTACCGACGAAGAACTGAAAGCCCTGCGTGATCTTCTCAATTCCATGGATTTGGACTAACGAAACCCTAAGCAAAATTTAAAGCGGTCTTTTTTAAAGGACCGCTTTTTTCCTTATATATAAGAAAAACGACCTCCGTTCGGAGGTCGTTTTATATTTAGACAGATTAGACAAGTTCGCCGCCGGTGCCATCGTTGGGCAAAGGTTCGGGATTATATTCTTCATATACTTCCTTCGCCGCCTCTACATAATCTTCTTGCTTCTCTTTTGCAAAATATGTAATCAGATACAGGCTATAGCGGAATGCTTCCTGCTTGGCAGGAACCGGATTCTTGCCAACATACTGAAGCCCTAATTTGCCACTTTCAACGTCTGCATTAAAGTTATAATACATGATCTTGGGAAGAACCAGATAATTATCGGTGCTGGTTCTGTCCGTCGCGGCAATGAACTCGAGCTTGGAAGTATTGGAGATATTGCTGTAAAGAGTATCAATATGCTTAACATAAGCAAGAACTTCTCTCTTAGCAGTCTCTTTCAGAGCGGCCGAGAAATAAAGGTGCATACTCTTGTCAACATTATATACCAAGTTACCAACTTCGAGATAAGCATCGAAAGATGCGGCATACTTAATATAGTCGAGATTGTACTGAGAGCCCATATCCTTCAGCTGATCGGCATACTCGGTGCAGACCAGGTAGGAAACGAACTTGGCATCTGCATCATTGGTAATACCGCGCTGCTTGGCAATGGCGCGGGCCACCTGCATGGGAACAGCAACCTCGGGATAATCGGTATTGATCAGGATCTCGCTGGTGAAGGGGCTATAGATACTGCCGATACCCATCATGGTGAAGAGGGGTTTAGCGATCAGTTCTTTTGCCTTCACTTCGCCACCGGCCAGGAAGGGATAATCTTCGGCGGCAAGATCAAAGCAAGCGTTCACCGCCGCGCTGATCTTATCCATAGAGGTCTTGGTGGATGCATAGCGGGAATTGCCGGTGTTGGTAAAGAAGATGGATTCGTTCTTAACACCGTCGACTGCCGCTTCGTTGACTTCGTTGATATAATAAATAAAGCTGCCATCCATCACCTGCTCATCGGGAAGGGCGGGACGATAATTCTCAAGGCCCTCGTTGGTATAAATGCGGGGACGGTTGGTGGTAACACCGTAGCACATGGAGAAGAGCAGGAAGCCGGTGCCGCATACAGCCAGCAGAACATAAGCGAACTGCACCCAATGGCCCCAGATCTTGATACCTTCTTTTTCCACGATGGATTTATAAACCAAGAAGCCGGCATAGGCCAGAAGACCTACAGCAACTGCCAGAACCACGATCTCAAAGAGAGAAACGGGCAGCAGGTTGGAAACAGCGGTCAAACCACCGCGAACTGCGCTGGAAACCGTTGTTGTCAGCGCTTCGCTGATCGCAGGATCGATCATCGCCAGAACATAAAGGATCAGGCCGACGATGCCCAGACCGGCAAAGCACCATTTGATGATGGAAAAGACCTTATTGTTCATCAAGAGCAATCTCAGTTTTTCCTTCTTTGTGTACTCCGGTTTGATCTCCTCCAGTTCGGAAGCGTCGAATTCAAGTTCATCATCGAATTCAGCCAGATCATCCAGGGTGAATTCCCCTGCCAGAGCTTCTAATTCTTCCATTTGCAAGCCTTCCAGCTTTTCATTTTCAGCCATAAGCGACCTCCTCGTCTAAATAAGGATATATACATAACATAATATTACAATATATTATACAAAATTGCAAGTACTATTTCATTATTTTTTATACTTTTTTCTCGGTTTTGCCAATAATTCCGCCACCCAATACATAATCCTGCCAATAGATCACAGCACTTTGGCCCGGCGCGGCGGCAAGTTTGGGCGTATCAAAATGAAGCACCGCCTCCCGCTCCCCGCAAAGTTCCACCTTTACCGCGCTATCGCGATCGCGGTAACGAACCTTGGCGGTAAGCCCTTCTTGGGGCAAGGGGGCGTGAAGGATCAGATCGTGGATATAGACCCGATCGGTCTGAACATCTTCCCGCGGGCCAAGGGTAACTGTATTGGTTTCGGGATCCAGATCGGTAACATATAATCGCTGCTCCGCCGCAACGCCAAGCCCCCGCCGCTGGCCAACGGTATAGCGGCAGATGCCGCTATGCTCCCCCAGCACCTGCCCATCCACCCGCAGGATCTTGCCGGGCATGGGAGGCGATCCGGTATATTCTTCAATAAAAGCCGCATGGGAATCCCCCGGCTGCAAAAAACAAATATCCAAGGAATCCTTTTTCTGCGCGGCGGAAAGGCCTTTTTCGGTCGCTTTGCGGCGCACCTCCGCCTTATCGCCCCAATCGCCGAGAGGCAAGATCAGGCGGGAGAGCACCTCCTGCCCCAAGCCATAGAGCATATAGCTTTGATCCTTGACCGAATCGGGCAATCGGCGAACCAAATAACGGTCGCCCACTTTCTCTACCTTCGCATAATGGCCGGTAGCAATTTTTTCGCACCCCAGCGCATCCGCCGCTTCCAGCAACCCCCGAAACTTCACCGCAGGGTTGCAAAGCAGGCATGGATTGGGCGTTTCGCCCCGCTTATAAAGGGCCGCAAAAGGGCGCAATACCTTCTCTTCAAAAAGGGCAGTCAGATCCACGCTATGGAAGGGAATTTCCAGCTCCTGCGCCGCTTTTCGGGCGGCTTCCAGCTCGTTGCCGACACCATGCATCTTCAAAAAAACACCCACCGGCGAATAGCCTGCCTGCCGCAACAAAAGCACGCTGACAGCACTATCCACCCCGCCGCTCAAGCCAACGGCAACCTGGATCATTCGGTAACCTCAAAAAGGACACCCAAGGTGCCGGGGCCGCAATGGCTGGTGATAACGCAGCCTGCGGTATTTTCGATAATCTCATCAAAGAGACCGGATTCTTTCACAACGTCATATACCGCCTGAACCGTCTCGGGGCGGCACTTGGTATGGGTAACAAAGCAACGGTTTTTTACCAGCTTATCTTTATTTTTCTCCAGCATCTGCTTGGCATATTGCACCATCACCCCATCGATGGCACCGCGGTATTTTTCCGCCACACCCATCTTACCGTCCGCAACAGCGATGCGGGGATGCAATTTCAAAAGATTGGCGCCCAAAGCCGCAACCGCAGAGCAACGGCCGCCCATCTTGAGATAATCCAGGGTGTCGACAACAAAGCTGGCCCGCACCAAGGGAATGCGGCGTTGAATTTCTTCATAGATCTCTTCGGCAGATTTACCCTCTTCCTTGAGGTCATAGGCGTCCATCATCAGCAGAGCAATGCCGGTGGATAAATTGCCGCTGTCGATAACATAGACCTTCCCCTCGCCCTCGGCCTCTTCGGCCGCCATTCTGGCGTTATTATGGGTGACAGACATAGATGAAGAAAGGTTAAAATGCAAAACATCATACCCCTCTTTGGTGAAGGATTCAAACCACTCCTGATAATCGGGAATGGTCGCCGCAGAGGTCTTGGGAAGCTGGTGGTTGGCGGCAACATAATCATAGATCATATCCGGATTGATCTCGTCCCCATCCTTCAGGGATTTTTCCCCCAAATTGACATAAAGGGGTAAAATTTTAAAGTCGAAACGATCCTTTAAAGCGGCCGCATCGCAGGTACTATCGGCAGAAATAATGATTTTGCTCATAATAAACAGACATTCCTTTCGAGAATACATATTTTCATGAATATAATATACCTTATTTATACTAAAAAGTCAAAGAAAATGTTGATTTTTTAAAAAGACTGCCGTATAATAGCGATAGTAATTTTTTTATTAGGAGGACATTTCCATGCTCGTTTCCGCAAAAGAAATGATCAAAAAGGCCTATGAAGGCCATTATGCTGTTGGTCAGTTCAACATCAACAACCTGGAGTGGACCAAGGCGATCCTGCAGACCGCTGAAGAAAATCGCTCCCCTGTGATCCTCGGTGTTTCCGAGGGTGCCGGCAAGTATATGTGCGGCTATAAGACCGTTATGGGTATGGTCAAGGGGATGATCGAGGAGCTGAACATCACCGTTCCCGTTGCTGTTCATCTGGACAATGGTTCCTATGAAGGCGCTAAGAAGGTTATTGCAGACGGTTTTTCCTCTGTTATGTTCGACGGTTCTCATTATGAGATCGAAGAAAACATCGAAAAGACCAAAGAGATCATCGCTCTGGCCAATGCCAAGGGTATGT
>JAFSBD010000192.1 GCA_017442025.1 Clostridia bacterium | reverse complement strand
TTCGTCCTGAGCCAGGATCAAACTCTCTAAAAAAATAATTTAAATCATTCGATATCCAGCTCATAACAAATTCTTCTAAAACTGGCTTAAAAGTTCTTTGTTAATCGCTTTCGCCAAACCCCGATTCCGAGATCTGGACTTTACAATTAACGGGTCCTTCTTTTATGATGCTATTCAATTTTCAAAGCTCGTTGCTTACCCGCGGTTTCCGACTCGGTTGAGCCAGCCCCTTTTTGCGGGTGCTCGAATATAATATCATTTTAAGGATCGTTTGTCAACACTTTTTTTAAAATTCCTCAACTTTTTTCAAAAAAGGAGGAAAAACACAAAAAAGCTTTGCTTATTCGATATTTTATAGAAATTATGCCTATTTTTTCAGTTCCAATGCTTTTGCAGTGTAACCAAGATCTTCCAAATAAGCCACCATTTCGGCCGTTTTCTTTTTTCCTGCGCCTACAATCCCTTGAATCATAATGGAGACTGTGCCATCATCGGTGCCTGCAATCTCCTGCAGGGCTGATGCGGCGCGAGAAACGGTATCCTTTTTGCCCGCGCCAAAGAAAAGTTCTTTTTCCACAATCTCCGAGGAAATCTCATTGGTTCCCATGCAATTGAGGCACATATCAAAAGCGGAGTAATCCAGTTTTGCCGCATAATTGGTTCCATCCGGAGTCTCATAGGTAATAATGATCGTATTGACATTAAAAAAACTAACCAACAAGATCGCCCCGATCATGCCGATGATATAAAGCTTATACCGTTGCCAGAAGCTTTCTTTTTGCTCATTCATTTTAGCGGGCATAGTTATTCCTCACATTCTTATATTTTTCGAAAATTTATGTTTCTTTTTTAAAACAGATGTAATATAATGTATACGGAACCTAAAAAGGAGGTTGCGCTGTTGAGTATTATATCACATGATTTCGATCAATACAAGAAGTTTTCGCACATCCATTTTGTCGGCATCGGCGGAGTTTCCATGTCGTCGCTTGCATTGATCCTGAAACACCAGGGAAAATGCGTTACCGGCTCGGATAGCGGAAACGGACCTACTATATTAAAATTGAAGGAAGCGGGCATCCCTGTTTATCCTGAGCATACTACGGAAAATGCCGTTGGTTGCGATCTTTTGGTCTATACCGCCGCCATCTCCGATAACAATCCCGAATTGGTTTATGCGCGGGAAAACAACATTCCTATGATGGAACGTGCTGTTTTGCTGGGCTATATGATGGCCGAATTCAAAAAATCCATTGCCGTTTCGGGAACACACGGAAAGACAACCGTCACTTCCCTGCTCTCCTCCATCTTCAAGGCCGCCGATGCAGATCCCACGGTAATGGTGGGAGCAAACCTCAAAGCCATCGGTGGAAATTATTGCATTGGAAAAAGTGAATATGCCATCTATGAGGCTTGCGAGTATGTAAACTCCTTCCATCATTTTTATCCCAACTGCGGCATTATCCTGAACATTGATGAGGACCACCTGGATTTCTTCAAAGATCTGGATGCCATTCAAAAATCCTTCGCTCGCTTTACCGATAACTTTGACGAAGACGGTTTTTTGGTTATCAACGGCGATGATGAAAACTGCCGATGCGTCCGCGATTACTATAAAGGAACAACCCTGACCTTCGGCATCGGAGCAAACAATGATTGCTACGCCGAGAACATCACCATCAACAGCGGATATGCCTCCTTTGATATTCATTTCAAGGACGTTTCTGCGCGGGTTGATCTGAAAATCCTCGGAAAGCACAACATCCTCAACGCACTGGCCGCCGCTTGCGCCGCCTTTGCCTACGGATTAACCGCAAAGGACATTAAAGCGGGCCTGGAGGCCTTCACCGGCGCCGATCGGCGCTTTGAACTTAAAGGAACCTGCAACGGTGCATGGGTCATCGACGACTATGCCCATCATCCCACCGAGATCCGCGCCACTTTGGAAAGCGCGAAGCAGGCGGCGGAAGGGGTTGTTTACGTTGTATTCCAGCCCCATACCTTCACCCGCACTTTTTATCTGATGGATGAATTCGCGGAGGCACTCTCCATTGCGGATCGCACCATACTGACCGATATCTATGCCGCGCGGGAGATCAACAAGGTGGGCGTAAATATTCTGAATCTTCGGGATCGCATTGAAAACGCCCGATATATCAGCAAATTTGAAGATATTGCCGCTACCCTGAAGCAAGAACTGAAAAAAGGCGACATCGCCATTTTGATGGGTGCCGGGAATGTAAATCAAATCGCAGGGCTATTAACTGAATAATTTAAAGACCTTCGGGCGGATGCCCGAAGGTCTTTCTCTTTTAAAAACTTCTGAAACGCTTACTGCTACGGCTGGAGCTTTCCAGCTTATCCAAATAATCCAGCGCCTTACCGGTACCGATAGCGACACAGGACACCGCATCTTCCGCCACATAGGCGCGGATCCCGATTTTTTGGGAGATCAATTGATCAAAGCCGCAGATCAAAGAACCGCCGCCGGTCATGCAGATGCCGTTTTGATAAATATCGCCCACCAATTCAGGGGGAGTACGCTCCAAAACATTATGGACAGCATCCACAATGGTGAGAGCGCATTCCTGCAACGGCTCCATAATCTCATCGGAACGAATTTCAATGGATTGGGGCAAGCCGGTATTTAGGCTACGGCCTTTAATGACCATAGTTTTGACCTCGGCCTGAGGATAGACACAGCCAATCTCCACCTTGATAGCCTCGGCAGTGCGCTCACCAATGAGAAGATTATATTTCTTTTTCAGATAGCGGATAATGGATTCATCAAACCGATCGCCCGCCATCTTAACAGAATCGGAAAGAACCACATCGCCCAGAGAAAGGACTGCGATATCGGCCGTACCGCCGCCCACATCCAGGACAATATTCCCGTTGGGCTTATAAACATCCAAGCCTGCGCCGATTGCCGCCGCTTTAGGTTCTTCGATCAGGGAAACGAATTTTGCGCCCGCGTTTTTGGCTGCTTCCTCCACGGCCATTTCCTCCACTTCGGTCACACCGGAAGGAACGCAAATGATAACACGGGGCTTGAAATAAGAATTCTTTGCCGCTTTATTGATGAAATATTTGATCATCTTTTCGGTTACTTCATAGTCCGAAATAACACCATCCTTCAACGGACGGACGGCTACAATATTACCGGGGGTTCTGCCCACCATTTTACGCGCCTCTTCCCCAACAGCCAGCACTTTATTTCGAACCTTATCAATCGCAACCACGCTCGGCTCTTTGAGAACAATTCCTTTTCCCTTAACAAAAACCAGAACCGTTGCGGTACCCAGATCGATACCGATATCATGACCCAACATAATGATCCTCCAAATGTATTTAAAAACTTCGATGATATTCTTTTATTATTATACCTTTATTTTCCTGAAAATTCAACTCTTTTTTACAGTTATGGCGAAGGTAGCGCAAACGACCTCCTCCGCGCCCGCCTTACGCAACAATTCCGCACAAGCGTTGAGCGTTGCGCCGGTGGTAAAAAGATCGTCGATCAACAAAACCCTTCCATCCACACGTGCATTCTTTTTTAATGAATAGCTTTCCTTGGCATTGGCCCAACGATCAGCGGAAGAAAGGTACTTTTGCTGCACCCCGCCGATCCGTTGCAGAACATCTGCGCAGGGGCATTCAAACCGCTTAGCGAGATCCTCTGCCAAAAGCTTGGCCGGGCAATAGCCCCGCTCCATACCACGGCGAAGACTTTGCGGAACAAAGACAACGGCATCAAATTCCTCGCCCAGGCGGGCGCGGATATGATGGAACATTCTTTGAGCCATAAATGCGCCGAGCTGCGGGCGGTTGCGTTGCTTAAAACGGAGCAACAGATTGCGCGGCGCGCCCTCATAGGTAAAGGCCGAAACATTCCGCTGAAAGGCAAAAGCCT
>JAFSBD010000191.1 GCA_017442025.1 Clostridia bacterium | reverse complement strand
CACCAGCGAGGATATGGGCAAGTTATTCGATCTGGAGGCCAGCGGCTATTTTTATTCCCGCCTGCAGAACCCAACCTGCGATACGGTGGCGGCCAAGATCTGCGAGATGGAGGGCGGCACCGCTGCCATGCTGACCGGATCGGGTCAGGCGGCAAGCTTCTTTGCGGTCTTTAATATCGCTTCCATCGGCGACCATGTTGTTGCCAGCTCCGCTATTTATGGCGGCACTTATAACCTCTTTTCCGTTACCATGAAGCGGATGGGGATCGATTTCACCTTCGTTGCCCCCGATTGCTCGGAGGAGGAGCTGGAGGCGGCTTTCCGCCCCAATACCAAGGCGGTATTCGGCGAGACCATCGCCAACCCCGCCCTGAACGTTCTGGATATCGAGCGGTTTGCCAAGGCGGCCCATGCCCATGGCGTACCCCTTATTATCGATAATACCTTTGCAACCCCTGTCAACTGCCGTCCCATCGAGTGGGGCGCTGATATCGTTACCCATTCCACCACCAAGTATATGGACGGCCACGGCGCGGCGGTGGGCGGTTGCATTGTTGATTCGGGTAAATTCGATTGGACCAAATATCCCGATAAGTTCCCCGGCCTTTGCACCCCCGACGATAGCTACCATGGCGTTACCTATACCGAGCGGTTCGGGCTGGAAGGGGCCTTTATCACCAAGGCGACCGCCCAACTGATGCGGGATCTGGGCTGCGTTCAGTCCCCCCAGAGCGCCTATCTTTTGAACCTGGGGCTGGAGAGCCTGCATGTGCGGATGGCCCGCCATTGCGAAAACGCCCAAAAGATCGCCGAATACCTGAGCAACCATGAAAAGATCGGTTGGGTGCGGTATCCCGGCCTGCCCGGCGATCCCGAGCATGAGCGCGCCCTCAAGTATCTGCCCAACGGCAGCTGCGGCGTTATCAGCTTCGGCGTGAAGGGCGGCAAAGAAGCGGCCGGAAAGTTCATGCAGGGTTTGAAGATCGCCGCCATCGAGACCCATGTTGCCGATGCGCGGAGCTGCTGCCTCCATCCTGCCACCGCAACCCATCGCCAGATGACCGATGAGGAGCTGATCGCCGCCGGCGTGCCGGGGGATCTGGTTCGCTTCTCCTGCGGCATTGAAAATGCCGACGATCTCATCGCTGATATTGAAAACGCGCTGGCGCAAGTATAATTTTAGAATAAAGGAGGGCTTCGATCATGCCGATCAAAATTCCAAACGGTCTGCCTGCGGCAGAGACCTTGCAAAAAGAGAATATCTTTGTCATGACCGAGACCAGAGCGCAGGTGCAGGAGATCCGCCCGTTGCAGATCCTGCTTTTAAACCTGATGCCCAAAAAGATCGAGACCGAGACTCAGCTTTCCCGCCTGCTGGGCAATACCCCCTTGCAGGTGGAGCTGGAGCTGATCCATACCAAATCCCATGAATCCAAAAATACCGACCCCGAGCATATGCTCGCCTTTTATAAGACCTTCGATGACGTGAAGCACCGCAACTTCGACGGCCTGATCATTACCGGCGCGCCGGTGGAGCAGATGCCCTTCGAGCAGGTGGAATATTGGGAAGAGCTTTGCGAGATCATGGAATGGAGCAAGACCCATGTGCAGAGTACCTTCCATATCTGCTGGGGTGCCCAGGCGGCTCTTTATTACCATTATGGGATCGATAAACAGCCCCTGCCCGAAAAGATGTTTGGCATCTTTCCCCATAAGCTGGATTATAAACGCTCTATGCTGTTCCGCGGGTTCGATGATACCTTCATGGTGCCCCATTCCCGCCATACCACCGTTCGGCGGGAGGATATCGAGGCGGTGCCCGAACTGAAGATTTTAGCATCCTCCGAAGAGGCGGGGGTCTACGCCATCTCCACCAAGAAGGGGCGGCAGATCTTTATTACCGGCCATTCGGAATATGATTGCATGACATTGGATGCGGAATATAAGCGGGATGTTTCCCAGGGCAAGCCCATCTCCATCCCCAAGAACTATTACCCCGGGGATGATCCGAAGAAGAAGCCCAAGGTTACCTGGCGTTCCTGCGCCAACCTGCTCTACAGCAACTGGCTCAACTATTTCGTATATCAAACCACGCCCTATGATCTAACCAAAATGAAATAAAATGAAGCGGCATTTCCAAAGAAAGGAAATGCCGCTTTCTCTTATCAAAAGAAACACAAAAAAGCAAAGATTTTCGGCGTTAAAACACAAAAAAGTAAAGGAAATGTCCCTTTGCATTCTGTATAATGGAGATAGAGATTAAGTTGAAGGGAGCAGGTTATGAACAAAAGATTCATTGCAATGCTGCTGGTATTGGCGATGCTGGCAGGGCTTGCAGGATGTAAAAATGCAACGGACAGCGATCTGGGCACGCTGGAGGGCGGGGCCACCGTTGGCGGCTCGGAGCAAAATGATGAAAATCCGAGCGATCAGCCCAATTCCCAGACCCCCGCAGGGAAGGATCCTGCAGGATCGGAGAAGCCTTCT
>JAFSBD010000190.1 GCA_017442025.1 Clostridia bacterium | reverse complement strand
CGCGGCGGCATGGATCATGGCGGTTTCGGCAGCCACCGATGTTATAGACGGTTGGATCGCCCGCCATTTCAATCTGGTTACCGATTGGGGCAAGGTGATTGATCCCATCGCCGATAAGCTGACCCAGATCGCCATCTGCTTTTGCCTGGCCTGGCGGTTTGTGCCGGTGCGGTATCTGCTGATGCTGCTGATCATGAAGGAAGTTTTCTTGGGGATCGTCAGCCTGGTCTTTATCAAAAAGACCGATACGGTGGAAGGCTCGGTCTGGTATGGGAAAGCGACCACCGTTGTCTTCTTCTTTGTCGCCTTAGTGCTGATCCTGGTGCCCACCCTGCCCAATCCCGCGGTGATTGCCTTGGTGGCGCTGGAGAGCGGCTTTATCCTCCTTTCCATGATCCTTTATACCCTGCGGTTTATGCGGCTCTACCATGAGCGGCAACCAAAATAAAATAGCAAACGGCACACTCTTTCGAGTGTGCCGTTTATAAATTTATTCAGTTTCTTCTCCGCGCTGGCCGAGATAGTAATAGGTCAGGGCATCTAATTCACATTCCTCACGGAATGTCAGATCCTTTTTATTTTGCAATGTTTCCAGTTTGCTGATGGGGATATACGGAGAGCGGCTATGACCGGGGCGATATACACCGGTACCAGCTTCATTCATCGTCGTATACTTAGGAAGAATAAATAAATATTCTGTATCATTTTCAAGGGGAGGAGCAAAGGAATAACATTCCAAAACCGGTTCGCCGTCATGCAAATGAACAAACATTTTTTGATAGCAATTAATAACATCTCCGGCTTTCACATTTCCATAATAGACTTCCTCTACCAAAATCGGCGTTTCAATGTATTTTCTCGCGTTTTCACTTAGATATTGTGTACTTTTTCCGTTGACTTTCCCGCGGACAACAATCGATCGATCGGGATCCAGCATGGATTGCAATCGTTCAAAATCCGTTGTATCCTCAGCCAAATCTACCGTTCCTACACACTCATCCACATTGCGTGGAAGAGTGGCAAGGTCAAATTGAGAACCTTCGGGAACGCCACTTACTTCATAATCGTTGGGTGATTTATTCAGCGAAGATTCCTTTTCTATTGTTGTATCCTTATCGGACTGCAGTTTGGTTTGATCAATTGATCCTTTGTTTGGTTGAATCGGTTCATCAGTATCCGGTTCATCCTTTAAATCGCTTTCAATAGATTCTTCTTTTTTCGCAACCTCATCCTTTTGGATAATTTGCTCGGGTTGAGTAAGGGTTGCCATTTCTTCCCCTTTCTCATTCACCCGCGCGCACCCCGCCAAAGCAGTGATCGCCAAACAGATTATCAATAATATTGCTATTTTTTTCATAAATCCACCTCCCTTTGGCGGGGTTCTCTCTTTACTTCTCTTCTCCGCGCTGGCCGAGATAATAATAGGTCAGTATTTCCAAATTTCGTTTCTCATAAAAATTGAGTTCATCTTTTTCTTGCAATACTTTTAATTCATTGATCTTGATGTAGGGCGAACGACTATACAAAGGAAAATAAAGTTCACCGCCTTCTTTGTGCAAAGAAGTTCTTCTATGAACCATAAATAAATATTCTTCATCCTTCTCCATAGGAGGCCAATGTCCATAGTATTCCAAAACGGGTTCCCCATCATGAGTATGGACGAACATGTTTTCATAACAATTAATCACATCACCCACTTTAACATCTCCATAGTAAACCTCTTGGACTAAAATCGGCGTTTCAATATATTCATACCCATCACTATCGCTCTTATACTGTGTACTTTTTCCATTTATCTTGCCACGAAAAACTATAGAACTTTGCGGATTAAGCATCCCTTGTAAATCTTCCAGACTTTTTGAATCAGGCAAAAGATCAACAACCCCAACACACCTATCTGCCATGCGAGGAAGAGAAGATAGATCAAATTGTGCGCCTTCTGGCACGTTACCATATATGGTTTGATTCTTAGACGTTTCTTTTTCTTTTTCTTTCGAATCCATTTCATTTGTCAATTCATTTGAATTCAGTTGATTCACATTATCTTTTTCGCCCCCTTTTAATCGATTCGGCTCGTCGGTATCCGGCTCATCCTTTAAATCGCTTTCAATAGGCTCTTCTTTTTTCGCAATCTCATCCTTTTGGATGGTTTGCTCGGGTTGAGTAAGGGTTGCAAATTCTTCCTTCCCTTCATCCGCCCGCACACACCCCGCCAAAGCAGTGATCGCCAAACAGATTATCAATAATATTGCTATTTTTTTCATAAATCCACCTCCCTTTGGCGGGGTTCTCTCTTTACTTCTCTTCTCCGCGCTGGCCGAGATAGTAATAGGTCAGGGCATCCAAATTGCGCTGTTCTTTTTTACTAAGTTCCTTTTTGCTTTGCAATGTTCCCAACTCACTGATGCGAATGTACGGTTCATAGCTGTGTCCTACATAATAGACATCATCTCCACCTTCATGCATCGGTTCACCATCACGAAGAATGAATAAATATTCTTCGTCCTTTTCTAAGGGCGGCCAAACACCATAATGTTCCAACACAGGTTCGCCATCATGCAAATGAACAAACATATTTTCATAACAGTTTACTACATCTCCTACTTTAAGATCTCCATAATAAACCTCTTGCACTAAAACCGGCGTCTCATTATATTGTCTACCCGATCCGTTGCGTCTATATTGCGTGCTTTTACCGTTTACTTTTCCACGGAAAACAATGGATTGGGAGGGATCAAGTTTTGTACGCATATTTTCTAAAGTTATGTTATCACCAGAAAGATTTTGCACTCCAACACACCGATCCGCAAAACGCGGAAGGGAAGAGAGTTCATACTGAGCTCCGACCGGCACATTTCCATATACTATTTGATGTTTATCCGATTCCTTTTCCCCTGAATTCGTTTGATTCGTCAATTCATTTGAATTCAGTTGATTCACGTTATCTTTTACGCCCCAATTCAATCGATTTGGCTCGTCGGTATCCGGTTCAACGGTCAAATCGATGTCGTTCGGCTCTTTTTGCTCCACTGTTTCATCCGATTCTTCTTCCGACACTTCTGCCGAATCGATATCGACAGGTTCTTTTTGCTCCCCAACCTCATCCTTTTCCACCGTTTGCTCCGGCTGAGTTAGGGTTGCCATCTCTTCCCCGCTCTCATTCGCCCGTGCACACCCCGCAAAAGCGGAAAGCGATAAACAAATTATTAATAATATAGCTAATTTTTTCATAGAATGTTTCTCCTTACTGGAACCATTTATTCAATAAAGTTCTTCTGTCATAATAAGATGGACTATCTACAATTTTGGGATATTGTTCATGTAGACCCCCTTGATTCATCACTGAATATGCAACCCGATCCATATTAATATCTTGAAGAGTTATGTTATTCTCCAATTCATAAAACGGATGTTTCAGCATAAGCGCATGCCCAAGTTCATGTACTAATGTATGTATAAATATACTATCGATATGTACATTATACGAATTGATCTCTACAATTGATCCACGAATAGTTTCATCAGAAAAGTCAGCGTCATTTCCTGTAAATGTACCTGGTTGCCAGTATGAATATACTGTTGTCACTCCATATAATGTTTCATCGGTATCATATCCTAATCTAATACAAATATCAGCACTTGCTTTATTCGTACATCTATTTAGTTTTACTCCAGTTATATAAGAGCAATTATTCCATCTTGAAACAGCCGTAGATACTTGCGCCAACCAATCACCATCGATCACATTTTGCTCCACATAATAATTTAATGTTTTCATATCCTCCGCTTCAGAATATCCAACATTAGAATACATAGCATTATGGTACTTATTTAACCTTTGAATACTCCATGTTTCATTAGTTCCACCAACTTTTCTGTTTTGTTGAACCGCAGAACCTATGGAACGTAAAACCATATAGTATCCTGAACACCGTGTTGCAATGTTAAATCCATTATTATTTTCAATCACGGCAAATTCCTGCGCCTTATTTGGTGAACTTTCAGGGACAAGGCGAATTGTTTGTTCAACCAGAGGCAAAAAGTCTGTCACCTCCATTACTAAATTAGCTGCCATATTTTTAATTTTATAATATACACCGGACGAGGTAGTATACCGATAAAAATACCACACTTGGTTCTGATAGCCCGTTGCCGTTGCCTCCTCAATTCTATAGCCATAGGGAGCCGAACTATCTTGAACTGCTTGAAGAAATTTACCGGTACCTGCATTTCCAATCATAGCCGTACATCCCGAACTCAAATACGATGTCCCGGTCGGCTTATCTAATGTAATCTTGCTGCTTTGAATCCAGCCACGCTTGAATAATACATGCCCGCTGGTTCCGGGATTGGTTACATATTGGATAAAAGAATAGCTTCCCGATGTTCTCAATACCAAAAGGGGTTTATGAGCATGGATGCCTTCATCTGCATCGATCGCCCCCACCTTGGCATAGGAACCTCCGGGACCGTAATAAACATCGGCACCTGATCCTGTGTTATTATGACCAGGGGTAAAAACCGCTTGATCGCACCATGAATATCCTTCATAAGACGAAGCTGTAAAATTAGACATGGGTGTATACCCACGCTTAACGATTCCATCCTTTGTATATTCGATATAAAATGTATCTTGTTCCCGTTCCAGAATTTTCACAGTGGTTCCGGAAGGAAATTCATCCATGGGGTTGCACGGCCAATAGGGTGCAGGTTTAACATAAGAATATTGGATCACCGTTGCTGTAATCGTAGCGGCCTCCGCCTCAAACTTTACTGAGAACGGCACTTGGAAAAGCAACATTATTACCAAAATAACAGAAAGGATCTTTTTTGCTTTTTTATAAATCATATTTTTGCCCTCTAAAAATGCTGAGTCTTCACGAGTCCATGGGAAATGATAACGATATTCTATCCTCCTTCAATTTTCTCGTCCCTTGTCTGCTCAAGGGTCTGCCACAAAAAAACATGCAGAAGGCCGCATGCTTTTGCGGTCTTCTGCACGATCATTCAACTTGTTCTATTGTTATAGAGATAAAGCCAGGAAGTACATAAAACCGCTTTGAATGGTCTTTAGTAGTTCATGGGTCTATCCTCCTTTGGTATCTCTGTTTTTAGTATATGCGATATTATACCAAATGTCAATAGACGTATTTTGCTTTTTTTACAATTTTTTTGTACTTTTCAGTCGATTTTTGTATATTTTTAGACCTCTGCAGTTCATACTGCAGAGGTCTTTTTTATTAAAAATTTCTTTGCAAAAGGGAATGCTCTTCAAATTCCTTGAGTTTCTTTTCCATGGCGTTTTTGATGACTAAAACCCGCATCCATCCATAGATCACAATGAATAACTCCACCATTAAGCTGATTACGATTCCCAACGGAGGATTATCCAAAGGCAGGATGCAAACCGAGAGGATCACCGCCAAAGCGGCCAAGCCGATCGCAGTAAAAAAGAGCGCGGTTTTAAGCATTTTCGCCTGATATTCTTTCAGAATACTCTTTCGCTCCGCATGATATTTTTGAAGCTGTTGCTCTGTCATTTCACCATCACCTCAACATCATTATACTGAAAAATTTTTAAAAATCAATACCCATTTCAGCAGTTTTATTCTGTTCGCAACGCTATTACAGGATCCTTTTTAGCGGCAACTCCAGAGGGTATTAAACCTGCGATCACGGTGAGAGCCATGCTGATGGCCACCAGGATCGCGCCGCCCTGCCAGGGAAGAACCGCCCGAAGATTGGGGATGCCGGTTACTGCTTGAAGAATGATATTAATCAGTATATTTAAAAGCAGGGTGGCCAAAATACCAATCGCGCCGGAGGCAAAGCCGACGATGAGGGTCTCGGCGTTGAAGACGCGGGAGATATCCCGCTTGGATGCGCCGATGGCGCGCAGGATGCCGATCTCTTTGGTACGCTCCAAAACGGAGATATAGGTGATGATGCCGATCATGATGGAGGAGACGATCAGCGAGATAGCAACAAAGGCAATCAGAACATAGGAGATGGCATTAATCACCGTTGTTACCGAGGACATCAGCAGAGCCACATAGTCGGTATAGGTGATCTGCTGCTCTTCCGCCTTGCCCTCGTTATAGGCATCGATGGCATCGGAGATAAAGGTCTTATTTTCAAAGGTGCTGGCATAGAGATTGATGGCGGAAGGATGGTCGAGATCCACATGCCCCAACTTCTTCAAATTCTCTTTAAGGGTTGCTTCCGAAACGGTGGGGGGCATATAGCGATCATAATATTCCACCCATTGCTCCTCCGAGTAGTCCTGCATT
>JAFSBD010000189.1 GCA_017442025.1 Clostridia bacterium | reverse complement strand
CCGAAGGCGGCCTGCGTGGCATTATAATAGGTTTGGCAATTTTCCCGGATGCGGTCTTCGTCCATGAGATAAAGGGGCGAGCCGTATTGACGGAGCAACGCGGCGGCATCCTGCCCGCCGAAGAGCAGACGCCCCTCGGGGGAGACGGAAAGATTCTTGCAGATCATATTAATTTATTCCTTTGGTTTAAATTCCTCGTAGATGGCCTTGAGGGCGGTAAGATGGTCCTTTTCCTCGATGCCAACGATGATATTCAGCTCGCTGCTGCCCTGATCGATCATGCGGATGTTGACCTTGGCCTTGGCAAGCGCGTTGAAGACCCGCGCGGCCACGCCCGGTTTGCGGATCATACCGCGGCCGACCACCGCCACCATCGCAAGGTTTTCATGGATGCGGATGGTATCGGGATGGACATTGCGCTGCAGATCGGCAACGATCAGATCTTTTTTGCCCTCAAGCTCCTTGCTGTTGACAACAACGGTGATGGTATCGATGCCGCTGGGCAGATGCTCAAAGCGAACGCCCCGCCGCTCCAGCGTTTCCAAAACGCGGCGGCCGTAGCCCAGCTCGGCGTTCATCATATCCTTTTCGATAAAGATGGCGGTGAAGCCCTTTTTGCCCGCAATACCGGTGATGAGCCGATCGGTGCTCTGATCCTCGGTATGGGGAACGATCATGGTTCCTTGATCCGCGGGCGCATTGGTATTGCGGATGTTGATGGGAATGCCCGAACGGCGAACCGGGAAGACCGCATCCTCATGGAGAACGGTCGCGCCCATATAGGAAAGCTCCCGCAACTCCCGATAGGTAATGATATCGATGGGGGCGGGATTTTCAATAATGCGGGGGTCTGCCATCAGCATCCCCGAAACGTCGGTCCAGTTTTCATAAAGGTCGGCATCGGTTGCTTCGGCAACAATGGAGCCGGTAATATCCGAGCCCCCGCGGGAGAAGGTTTTGATCTCGCCGTTGGGGAGCACGCCATAGAAGCCGGGGATCACTGCCCGCGGCAGCATCGCCAGCCGATTTTCCAAAACGGTATTGGTCTTTTTGCTATCTAATTTGCCCTCGGCGGTGAAATAAATGCATTCCTCAGCATCCAAAAAGGGAATCCCCAAGAAATTGGCTAAGATCATGGAATTAAAATATTCTCCGCGGCTGGCAACATAATCGGAGCTTGCACCGTCTGCAATGGCAGATTTCACAATTTCCAGCTCCTTTTCGATGGAGAGGGTCAGCCCTAAATCGGCAATAATGCCGTTGAAGCGTTCGCTGATCCGCTGGAAGGTATCCTCAAAGGGGTTGCGCTCCTCGGCCAGGGCATGGCAACGCAAAAGAAGGTCGGTAACCTTCTCGTCCTCAAAAAAACGCTTGCCCGGCGCAGAGGCAACAACATATCTGCGCTCCGGCTCGGCATTGATGATGGCCGCAACCTTGCGGAACTGATCGGCATCCGCAAGGGAACTGCCGCCAAACTTTAAAACTTTCAACATATTTTCTATCCTTCTGCCAAACCGCGCAAATTGGAGGAAGCTTTCCGTTTCTCCGCTTTCTCCGCTCGAAGGCGTATGTCGATACGGCGAGGGCGGAAAACGGGAAGATGGCCCAATTTTCGCGGTTTTTATTTAGATTTTTTTAGAACTTGATCATATCCTGCATATTATATAGGCCCGCGGGCTTGCCGCATAAGAACTCTGCGGCAGCCATCGCGCCATCGGCAAAGAGGGCGCGGCTATGGGCTTCATGCTTTAAGGTGATGGTTTCGGTATCGGTCCCGATCAGCACCTCATGGGTGCCAACGATATTGCCCATCCGAATGGCGTGGATGCCGATCTCTTCTTTGGTGCGCTTGCCCTGGCCGCTCCGCCCCAAAGCAAAGGTGGCGGCGTTGCGGACGCTTTTGATGGCGTTGGCGATCAAAAGGGCGGTTCCGCTGGGGGCATCCAGCTTGCGGTTATGATGGGTCTCCACGATCTCAATATCGGCATGGGGGTAAACAGCGGTTGCCTTTTTGGCAAGCTCCGCCAGCAACGCCACGCCCAGCGACATATTGGCCGAAAAGAAGACCGGGATCTCCTTTGCCGCCTCGCGGATCATGGCCAGCTCTTTATCCGTA
The DNA here is from genome assembly GCA_017442025.1 of Clostridia bacterium. GTDB lineage: Bacteria > Bacillota > Clostridia > Oscillospirales > QAKW01 > QAKW01. The sequence continues at coordinate 2,048 of JAFSBD010000189.1, read as the reverse complement.
TGGCCGGTGGTGGAAATAACCACCGGAAGCTTTTGCTTGCGGGCGTAGGTCAGCAGGGGCTTGACCGCCGAATGATGGGAAAAATCAATGATGCAATCCGCGCCGGCGGGAACCTGCTCCAATGCGCCGAAATGGGGGAAACCGCTATCGTTGCCGCCGAGATCCACCCCCGCATGGAGGGTCGCTCCGCGAACACCTTCTTCGGCCAGACGCTTGATCTCCGCGCCCATGCGGCCTGCAATACCGTGAATAATTATTTTCATACCTTCAGTCCTTCTTTGCGCATCAGCTCCAGCAGATGGGCTTTCTTTTGCTCATCCATCGGGGTAAGGGGCAGGCGCAGATAATTTTCGCAATAGCCCATGGCTGCCATCGCCGCCTTGGCGGGGATGGGGTTGACCTCACTGAAAAGGGCGTGGATCATCGGGAGGTAATGGAGCTGGAGCGCGGTAGCTCCTGCAATATCACCCTTGAAGAACCGATCACACATCTCAACCGTCTCTTTGGGGAAAACGTTGGAGAGCACCGAGATGACCCCGATGCCGCCCAGCGATAGGATCGGCACGATCTGATCATCGTTGCCGGAATAGATATCCATCTTATCACCGACCATCATGGCGGTATCGGCGATCTGGGAGATATTGCCGCTGGCTTCCTTGATGGCGGCAATATTGGGATGCTCTGCTAAAACCTTGCAGGTCTCGGGCAGGATGTTGGTACCGGTGCGGGAGGGAACATTATAAAGGATCATCGGCTTATCCACCGCATCGGCAACCGCGGTATAGGAGGCGATCAGCCCCTTTTGGGTCGCCTTATTGTAATAAGGGGTAACCAGCAGAAGACCGTCGGCCCCTGCTTGGCAGGCAAATTTGCTCAGCTCGATGGCATAAGAGGTATCATTAGAGCCGGTGCCGGCAATAACAGGTACCCGCCCATCCACCGTACGGATGGTGAAATCGATCAGTTCCCGATGCTCTTTATCGGTGAGGGTGGAGCTTTCGCCGGTGGTGCCGGCGGCAACGATGGCGTTGATGCCGCTTTCGATCTGCCAGTTGAGCAGACGTTTATAGTTTTCATAATCCACGCCCATCTTGGTGAGCGGGGTAACGATCGCGGTAGCCACACCTTTAAAAATCGGTTTAGACATTTTCAAACATCCTCCTTAGATTAAAAACAATGATAGTTCCCTATCGCAGAGTGTGATAAAAAGCCAAGTGGAGCTCAAAACGAGCAATTTTTGGACGATTTTTGCACAATTTTGTGCAGGAAGGCTTGTCGCCTTGCAAAGCAAAATTGTGTGAAAGGCGCCGAAAATTGCCGTTTTCAGGTGTGCTTGGATTTTTAGCGCGCTCTGCAAAATAAAAAGATCGTTGCAAATGCGGCAACGATCCCTACTAAGCCAAATGTTTGGCAGGGGTTCCCGCCAAAGTATAGTAAAGATAGCACTCCGCATATTGCGACAGCAACAGAACTCTTATTTCCTGCTGCCAGATCGGCTCTTTGCCATGAGCCGTCTTCGGCACCCATCCCTTTCCTTTCGCCTCGCTTTGGCAAGCGCCATAGGCGAAAATACTGATGATGAAAGTGCGCCTCTATCAACACCAATACAGTAACATATTAATTATAAATTGTCAATAGACAATAAGAACTTTCGTTTGAGATACTAAGAAACGGCGCAGGAACGGTCGAAATTTAGGCAAAAATACCATGTTAGGGGCGAAAAAAAGAAAGACGGTGTAATATTACACCGTCTTTAAGGGGTTGATTTGGCAGACTTTGAGAGTATTTTGCTCCACCTTGAAGCGTATATCAAATCCTGCATATTCCATCCCGAAGATCCGCGCGGGATCATCGGTATAACCGGGGCGGGGATCCTGCGCCAGCAGGGCCAGCAGGCCTTCCACCTTCTCGGCAGGGATCTGCTCCAGCAGCGCAGGTGGGCATTCCACCGCCACCGCTCCCTCGCCGGGCTTAAAGCCAAAGCCGCCCAGGGCGTCGGGATGGGAGTCGGTATAGGGGAGATAGGGCTTGATGTCCAGAATGGGCGT
>JAFSBD010000188.1 GCA_017442025.1 Clostridia bacterium | reverse complement strand
TATACAGCCCCAGGCCAATGCCCTTGCGGTTTTCGCCGCGGCTTTTATCGGTTTTATAAAACCGCTCAAAAATCTTGCCGACCTCCGCCTCGGGAATGCCCTGGCCGGTATTCTTGACTGCAAACCGCAGCTTATTCCCCTGCCGATAAAGGCTTAATGTGATCTCTCCTTCGGCGGGGGTAAATTTCATGGCGTTATCCACCAGGTTATAGATCACCCGATGGATAGCATCATGATCGCCGATGGCAAAGATCTCCTCTTCGGGCAGATGAAAGGTTGTTTTGAGCCCCTTCTCCTTCACCCGCTCCTCCATGGTGAGCATCACCCGATGGATCACCTCGGTAAGATTAAAGGGCTCCATCCGATAGGTGATCTCCCCCGATTGGATCTTAGCCACATCCAGCAGGTTATTGACCATGCGGGATAACCGCCGCACCTCCTCCGAAACCAAAAGCAGATATTTCTGCTCCAGCTCAGGGGGGATAGTGCCGTCTAAAATTCCGTCGATAAACCCGCCGATGGTGGTCATGGGGGTTCGTAGCTCATGGGAAACATCCGCAATAAACTCCCTGCGGGTAATTTCCAATTTATTTAAGTTTTCCGCCATCTGATTAAAAGTAGCGGCAAGGGCACCCAGCTCCCCTTCGGGGGTAACGGTGATGCGGCGGGAAAAATCGCCCTTGGAATAGGAGCGCGCCGCCAGCGCCATTTCATTGAGGGGCAGGGTGATCTGGCGGGTGATAAAATAGAGGATCACCACCGCGATCAGCAAAACCCCGATCCCGCAAAACAGGAAGATGGGCAGAATGCTCCCCACCGCCGAATTGATCCGCACCTGGCGGGCGGTAACAAAGACACACCCATTCACCCCATCTGCGCTACTCAAAATCGGAACACCAACGGTATAGGCATCGCCCTGCTCGCGGATAAAAACGCTCTGCCGGCGATAAACCTGCCCGCTCAGCACCGTTTCCAGCGCACTCTCGGGCAATACCGCCGCCTGAGGCCCTTCCAGAGTGCTTTGCAGAAGCTGACCCCGCCGATTCACGATCAGAACATCGCAATCGATGGTCTCCTTCACCGTTTCGATGGCACCTTCCATCACCGTCCCAACAAAGATGCTATAGTTGCTGGGCATATCCTCCAGCATGGATGCGATCTTTTGGGCGGCGTTTTCCATATTGCGGTCCTGCGCCTGCACACTCTGGTAGGTATAAACCATAGTCGTTATGGAGCCCAGCGCAAAAACAGTAAGTAAGATGATCAGAGCGCAGGCATTAAAATAGCGAAGAAATATTCGTTTATGCACGCTTTATTCCACCGTTTCAAATTTATAGCCGATTCCCCAAACGGTGCGGATCGCCCAGCGATCGGAAACACCCTCCAGCTTTTCGCGGATCCGCTTGATATGAACATCCACCGTGCGGGAATCGCCGAAATATTTAAAGCCCCAGATCTCATCCAGCAGTTGATCGCGGGTAAAGACCCGATTGGGGTTCTTGGCTAAATGATAGAGAAGTTCGATCTCCTTGGGCGGTGCATCCACCTGCTTACCGCCCACCACCAATTTATAGTTGGTGAGGGAAACAAAAAGGTCGGGATATTCCACCTCCTGGCGGGCATCTTCCGCCACGCCTCCGGCCCGCCGCAAAACGGTCTTGATACGGGCCATCACCTCTTTGGAATCAAAGGGCTTGGTCACATAATCATCGGCGCCCAGCTCCAGTCCCAGCACCTTATCAAAGGTCTCGCCCTTGGCAGAAAGCATGATAATGGGAACATTCGACTGCTGGCGAATCTCGCGGCATACCTGCCAGCCATCCTTTTTAGGCAGCATGATATCCAGCAAGATCAGGTCGGGATTAAAGGAGGCAAATTTGCGCATCGCTTCCTCCCCATCGCCCGCCGTTTCGGCAGTATGTCCCTCCTTCATCAGATAGAGGGTTAAAAGTTCGCAGATATTCTGTTCGTCATCAACAACTAAGATCCTGGCCATTTGATATACCTCACTATTTTATATCTTAAAAACAGTATAACTTTTCCTTTTCAAAAATGGGTGAAGAAACTGTTAACAAATTGTTTTGAAAGGATAAAACAATTCCTCCAACCGCTCCAAAACGGCCGTTCCTGCCGAAAGATCGGCCAGGCTTTTGGCAAGCCGTTCCTCTTCCGAAGCCCGAAGCATCAGCTCGATGCGGATCTCTGCGCCGAAATCGGTGGCAAGAATCTCCGCCCGTTGCATCTCCTGCATCCGTTGCACCCGATCATAAAGATGGTAGCCGCAGCGAAGCTCCAGCCGCACGCCCCTTTCCATCAACGCAAGCCCCGCTTCATGGACCGCATCGGCCGCGCCCTTGGAATAGGCGCGCACCAGCCCGCCCGCGCCCAGCAGAATGCCGCCGAAATAGCGGGTTACCACCACCGCAACGTCAAAGAGCTCCTGCTTTTTCAAAACGTCCAGCATCGGCATCCCCGCCGTTCCGCCCGGTTCGCCATCGTCGAAGAACCGCTCCACCAGCGGGTCCTTGATACGGTAGGCGGCGCAGTTATGGGTGGCATCGGGAAACTCGGCGCGGATCTTGGCCAAAAAGGCATCCGCCTCCGCCACCGTTTTTACCCGCGCCAAGGTGGTAATAAATCTGCTTTTTCGTTCGATAAATTCCGTCCGACATCCATCGGCAGGAACATAATAGGCTTTATCGATCATCCAATTACTCCATTTTTGATTTCTTCTTTAATAATAGCATTTTTCTTTGCCCTTTGCAACATAAAAAAGCAGAAGAGGAAGAGTCCTCTTCTGCTTTTAAAAGATTAAAGATTATCCAGATAAGCGGCCGCCGCAAGGCCTGCAACCGCGCCGTCGCCGGCGGCGGTGGCCAATTGGCGCACCTTCTTTTTGCGGCAATCGCCCGCCGCATAAACGCCGGGAGTCTTGGTGCAGCAATCCTCGCCTGCGTCAATATAGCCCTGCTCGTCCAGATCGCAAAGGGCGGCAAAGGGGCCATTGGCGGGTTGCTGGCCGATGGCGATGAACAGCCCGTCCAAGGGCATCTCCTCGGTGCGGTCGGCATAGGTCAACTCCACCGAAGAAAGCTTCCCTTCCCCATTCAGTTTGGAAACGACCGCGCCCAGGCGGAATTCCACATTCTCTTTGGAACGCAACCGCTCCAACAAAAGGGGCTCAGCGCGAAAACCGTCGCGGCGGTGGATCAGCGTGACCTTACTGCAAAGCTCCGCCAGAGAGAGTGCGGATTGGATGGCGGCGTTGCCGCCGCCCACAACCGCGACCTCCTTGCCTTTATAAAAAGCACCGTCGCAGACCGCGCAGTAGGAAATACCTGCCAGTTCCTCTTCCCGCGCGATTCCTAAATGGCGATGGGCGGCACCGC
>JAFSBD010000187.1 GCA_017442025.1 Clostridia bacterium | reverse complement strand
GATCATTCCCGCCGAACTGCATATTGCAGCCATAATTCTGGAAGAGATGATAGAAGTCATAGGACTGCATGATCATATAGTTGAATTCCAGGAAAGAAAGACCCTTCTCCATTCTCTGCTTATAGCATTCCGCGCGGAGCATATTATTGACCGAGAAGCAAGCACCTACCTCCCGCAGAACATCAACATAATTGAGATCCAACAACCAATCGGCATTATTCACCATCATGGCTTTGCCTTCACCAAATTCAATAAAACGCTCCATCTGCTTTTTAAAGCAATCGCAGTTATGCTGGATGGTCTCTTTGGTCATCATGGAGCGCATATCAGTCCGCCCGGAGGGGTCGCCGATCATAGCGGTGCCTCCACCGATCAGCGCGATAGGGCGATTTCCGGCCATCTGCAGACGCTTCATCAGGCAAAGAGCCATAAAGTGGCCAACATGCAAACTATCGGCAGTGGGATCAAAGCCAATATAAAAAGTTGCCTTTCCGTTATTAATCAGTTCACGAATTTCATCTTCATCGGTAACCTGCGCAATCAGACCGCGCGCAACCAACTCTTCATAAATTTTCATTTCCTTCTCCTTTACAAAAAAGCCCTCCGCTCCCATCGGGAGCAGAGGGCAAAAATTCTTTGCGGTACCACCTCTGCATCGGGCATTTCTCGCAAAATACCCCTCAGCAAGTAGATCACTACTATTCCTCGATAACGGAAGGATTCCGCCTGCACCTACTCCTTTTTCAGCGCAGAAGCTCCGGGATGTATTCATCTTCCCCTGCCCGCTCGCCTTGCACCAACCGGCTACTCTCTTTACGGCGGTAGAAAACTACTTCTTCCCTTCATTGCATTTACCGATTTATTGTATCTTTAATTTAGACTTTTGTCAAGTCCTTCCTTAAAATATGATGGTATAGCCTTGGGTAAAGTTCCCGTCATTGAAATCATAAAGGGTAAAACTCTCATAGTCCCCTGTTTTATGAAGCATGACCGACCACTTTCGATCCCCTTCCATATCGCAAACGATAGGAGTAATCTCCGGCAGATCATCCTCATTCTTTAAATCGAACCACCCTTCAAGAACCTGGCAACTCTCCCCTTGAAGATACCCCAAAAATCGGTATGTTCCATCCTGGGGATCCTCCGCCTTGAAAAGCATTTCCTGCGCCCCATCCCCATCCAGATCGCAGGCCCAGGTATCGGTAACAACAGGTACTGATTTTTCGATATTATTGGCTTTCAATTGCTGATCTGCCGCCTGAACAATACGTGATTCCACTTTATCCTGATTGGAAGCGGAAAACTCCGAATGCACCGGCACCAGGAACAGCGGCCAATCTCCATTGGTCGCATAACAGTTCTTCTTCCCAAAGTTTCCGTAGTTCTTCATACCGTTCAAATCGAGAGATTTAACATCATAGGAGTAGAAAGAATCCTCCCAGGAACGGTCGTAAAGATCCGAAAGCTCATAATACCAATAGGTCCCGTTTTGAATTTGCTGTTGGCCGTCGATGGTAAACGACAAGGGAAACTCCTTATCCCCATGATAGAGAACGGTTTTTTCGCCGCTGACATCAATAGGATCATCCGGCAGATCAGCAGGCGGATTTT
>JAFSBD010000186.1 GCA_017442025.1 Clostridia bacterium | reverse complement strand
GATACCAAAAACTGAATAAAGGAGGTCGATATTATGAAGAGGATATTGGCGTTTTTATTGGTTGGTTTAATGATTTTCATGATGTCGGCCTGTTCTTATAAATTGGTGGAAGTGGAAGATCTGAATAAGGATCAAGGCGAAAAGGTACTGGATGATTGGCAGGGGGATTACGAGGAATTCGTTGTCGATGTCCAATCCGATGCAGAGGATGCCGCTAAAGCAGAAGAGGAAGAAAAGAAGGAAGCAGAAAAAAAGGAAAAGGAAGAAGAGAAAAAGAAGAAGGAAGAGGCGGCAAAGAAGAAGGAAGAAGCGGCAAAAAAGAAGGAAGAGCAGAATAAGATCCAGGCGCCGAGTGTAACAGAAACGGTCGTGGAGGAATGGGTGAATCCGATTATTCCCGAAACGTCAACTCAGACCGACCCCACTCCCGAGTCGGTTTATCAGCCGGAACCGGAAGATTCTCCTTATAATAATCCGCCTGTTCGCGGGTCTAATAAAGCAGGTGTTTATAATAATGAGTATATCGGCCTGAATATTCGTTGGCCCGATGGATGGGTTAGTTATACTACAGAACTGGGTCAAAGCCTGGAAAGTTTATTGGATGAGGATGATTCAACCTCCTCCATCCATGAAATGCTGGCCATCGGGCCGGATGGTGCATATATCCAGATTGTGTACTATAATTTGCGAAAATCAGGGGATGAAACAATAAAACCCGACGATATTTTCAAGGATGTCGGGGAGTCCATCCAAGGGCTTGATAACTATATCTGTAATATGGCAGATATTCATTCCACCCATTTGGGAGGGAGAGAATGGAGTGTCTTGCCCATTATTTATAAAGAGGGCGGGCAGGAAGGTTATATGACGTATTATGCAACAAAGATCGATTGCTTTATGGTGATGATGATCCTCACCAGCCCCAATGGAAACTCCTTGCACTTAGACTTCTATTAAAAAACTGCGATGCTTTGCATCGCAGTTTTTTACTTTTTAAGATTGGCATAGGCGGTGAGGAAGCGGTTCATTTCGTCCAGCAAAGCCTCTTTGGAAGAAATACGCAAAGTGAAATAAGGCTTGGCGCCGATGGAATAGAGCACGCGCCCTTTCATCTCATGAATGAGTGCCGAAAGAAGCTCCGGCTCCGGCTCGGGGGTGAAGAATAAAACCGAATCCAGCTTTTGCTTGATATCAAAGATGCCGCATTGGCGCGCCTCGGCCCGCATCAGCGCGATCTTCATCAGGTTGAGAACCGATTCGGGCGGGTCGGAGAACCGATCGCAAAGTTCATCGGTCATATCCATATAATCCTCCTCCGATTGGATGGAGGCGATCTTTTTATAAAGATCGATGCGGGTCTTCTCGCTTTCCACATAATCTTTTGGAATAAAGGCGCTGACCGAGATATCGATGGCGCAATCGGGCTCGGGCGGGGCAGATTTGCCCTGCTCTTCAAAGACCGCCTCTTTGAGGATGCGCATATACATATCATAGCCGACCACATTCATCTGCCCATGCTGCTTTTCACCGAGGAGCGCGCCTGCGCCGCGGATCTCCAGATCCCGCATGGCGATCTTGAGGCCGCTGCCGAATTCGGTGAATTCCCGAATGGTGGCCAGCCGCTTGGCCGCCACTTCATGGACAATGGAGCCTTGCCGATAGGTGAGGTAGGCATAGGCGCGGGTACTGCTCCGCCCCACCCGCCCGCGGATCTGATGGAGCTGGGAAAGCCCCAGGCGGTCGGCGTCCTCAATGATGAGGGTGTTGGCGAAAGCAACGTCGATGCCTGTTTCGATAATGGTGGTGCAGATGAGGATATCGATCTCATGGTTGGAAACCCGCTCCCAGGTCTTCTCCAGCTCGGCGCCGCTCATCCGCCCATGGCCCACCGCGATCCGCGCCTGGGGCAGGCGTTCGCTGAGGTCGGCGGCGATGCGGTCGAGGGCTTCGATATCGTTTTTCATATAAAAGACGCATCCGCCCCGCTTAAGCTCCCTTGCGATGGCCGAGAGGATGAGATCCCGATCGTATTCCAAAACATAGGTGGTAACCGGCTGGCGGTCGGCAGGGGGATCTTCGATGATGGAAAGATCCCGAATGCCCGAAAGGGCCATATTGAGGGTGCGGGGGATGGGGGTGGCGCTCATGGTGAGAACATCCACGCCCACCGAAAGTTCCTTGATCTTTTCTTTATGCTTCACGCCGAACCGTTGCTCTTCATCGATGATCAAAAGCCCCAATTTCTTGAAATGAAGATCCTTGGAGAGCAGGCGATGGGTGCCGATGATGATATCCAGCCGCCCGCTTTCCAGATCCTCTTGGATCTTTTTGGTCTCTTTGGCGGTGCGGAAACGGTTGAAGACCGCGGCGGTGATGGGGAAATCGGCAAAGCGGGACTTAACGGTCTGGTAATGCTGCTCCGAAAGGATGGTGGTGGGGCAGAGGAGGGCTACCTGATAGCCGTTATCCACCGCTTTGAAGGCGGCGCGCAGGGCCACTTCGGTCTTACCGAAGCCAACATCCCCGCAGAGCAGGCGATCCATGGGATAGGGCCGCTCCATATCCTTTTTGATCTCCTCCACGCAACGGATCTGGTCGGGGGTCTCCTCATAGGGGAACTGCTCCTCAAACCGCATCTGCCAATCGGTATCGGGATCGCAGGGGATACCCTCCGCCTCCAACCGCTTGGCGTAAAGGGCGATCAGCTCCCGCGCGATCTCGCGGGATTGGTTGTTGACCTTGGCTTTGGTCTTTTCCCAAAGGTTTCCACCCAGGCGGGAGAGTTTAACCTGATGATCCTCGGCGGTGCCGATATATTTGGAGATCAGGTCGAGCTGCGGGCAGGGAACGAAAAGGGTATCGCCCTTATCATAGCCAATAACGATATAGTCCTTGGTAACCCCTTGGTTTTCCACCTGGCGGATGCCCTTATAGATGCCGATTCCATGGGAAACATGCACCACCAAGTCGCCGGGGGTAATGTCGTTGAAGGATTTGATCTTTTCGCCCTTGGGTTGCCCGCGGCGGCGGGAAAGGGCGGTTTGGCGCTTGCCCCCATCGGCCAGCAGAAGAAGCTTGGCATCGGGCAGGCGCAGGTTGAAGGATAAGGGGCTTTCAAAGCAACAGACCGCCCCTGCCTTTGGAGTTTTGCTGAGGGGCAGATGGTGCTCCGCCAGCAGGGCGGAAAGTTCCTTGGCGCGGGCTTCGTTGGCGGTGAGGCAGATGGTATAGCCCTCGCTGACCGCTTGTTGCAATTCCCCTAAAAGGGTCTCCTCCTGATAGAAGGGGATGCGGTCCTCCAATACCCGCAACTGTTTATAAGCGCCGAGCTTCAGATCGGCAGGTCCTACCGAAAGGGCGGCCATCAGGATGGTCTTGCGATCCCAGCGCGCCTCAAAGGCCTCGCGGCTTAAGAAATAAGCACCGTCGGCAGTATAGACCCCTTTTTCGGCCTGGCGGTTGCGCTCTTCTTCCAATTGCCATTCCATAAAGGAGAAGATTTTTTGCTGGCTGTTATATTCCTCGATAAAAAGAAGGCCGTCATGATAGTCCAGGGGAGTAAAGAGGGTGGGATAGAGCAGGGGAATATATTTATCGGTGGCGACGCTTCGCCCGTTTTCCAGCCGTTCGATATCCTCTTGCAGACCGCGATTTTGGTTTTCGGCAGCCAGCTCCTTCAAAAGGGGGAGCAACTGCCGCTCCTCCGCCTGCCGCGAATGGCAGGGGACAAGCTGAGCCTCCTCTAAAGTTTCCAGCGTGCGCTGGGATAAAACATCGAAGGTAACGATCCGATCGATCTCATCCCCGAAAAACTCGATCCGCAGCGGGTCGGGGTAGTTGGGAGAAAAAACATCCAGGATCCCGCCCCTTCGGGCAAAGGTCCCGCTTCCTTCCACCAGTTCAAAGGCGGAATAGTCGCTCTCGGCCAAAAACTCGGTTAATTCTTCGATGAGGCAGGTATCGCCTACCCGCAGAGTACGCCCGCCGCTCACGCCCGCGGTTTGGGGCGGGGGGCAGGGCATCAGCAGGGCCGAAAGGGGGGCAACGATCATCCGATAGTCCCCCTCCCGCATCCTGCGGAGCACCTCCGCCTGGGCGGTCTCCCGCTCGCGGGTGCGGGCGGAATAGGTATCGAAAAGGAAGTCCCGCTCGGGCAGGTAATAGACTTTTTCACCCAAAAGGGCGCGCAGATCCGCGAGAATTTCGGCTACCCCCGCCTCTTCGCGGATCACCAAAATTCCCTTATCATTCGATTGGTTGCATAGGGTGGCGGCGGCCAAAAGGCCTGCCTTTCCCAAAACGCCGCTGATGGCGGCGGGATGGGGTTCGGCGGCGGGTAGGCCCACAAAGGCAGGCTCCCGCGCCAGAAGGGTTAAAAGATCCATGCCTCTCACCTATTGAATCGGTTCTGGGCGGCGGAAAGATCGCCGCGGAGCAGCAGCTTCACCGCGCCGGGCACGCTTTCCAGCACCGGCTTTAATTTTTCCAGATCCTCTTTGGTAAACTTGCTCAGCACCCAATCGGCCAGATCATAATCGGGATGGGGCTTTTGGCCAACGCCGATCTTGATCCGCATCAGGTTCTGATTGCCCAGCACCCGCAGAATGTCCTTGAGGCCGTTATGGCCGCCGTCGCTCCCCTTATCGCGGATGCGCATCCGCCCGACCTCCATCGAGATATCATCGGCGATGGCGATGATCCGCTCGGGGGGGATCTTATAATAAGAGCCTACCTCGTTGACCGCCCGCCCCGAAAGGTTCATAAAGGTTAAGGGGCGGACAAAGATCACCTCCAACCCCTCGAAATTCGCGCGGGTGAGGGTGGCGTTCTTTTGGTTGCCAAAGGGCTTGGCACCGAATTCCTCTTCCAGGATATCCAGCGCCATAAAGCCTGCGTTATGCCTGGTTTTATCGTATTTTGCGCCCGGATTGCCCAGACCAACGATCATATACCGTTCTTTTTTAAACTTATCAAAGAGCATGATTTCACCTCTGTTCTAAAATATACCATAGGTTGCAAAAAAATTCAATGGATATTAGAGTTGATTTTTATTTTGATATTTTATATAATGAAATTAACTATGGACATAAAGGGGATCTTATGAACTATCAGTTTGAGGATACAAGAATGCAAAACGTTGCGGTACCCGCGCGGGTGGTGGACGGCCTTTTGGGCATCTGCACCGGCGCCCAGCTCAAGGTGCTGCTCTTTTTGCTGCGCTTTGATAAGCTGGCCCATGATAGCGCATCTATCGCGTCTTTTTGCAATCTGAAGCTCGAAGAGGTGGATGCGGCGGTGGACTTTTGGGTGAAGGAGCGGATCTTTGCCAAGGAGCAGGGCAAGCTGCGGCTGGTCTCGGGCATCAAAACGGTGCAGACCAAGGAACTGCCGCGGGTGCAGCCCACCATTATTCTGGCCGATACCAGCGATACCTTCCGCGGGATGGTGGAGGAGATCCAGCGGCTGACGGGCAAAACGGTGAATGATATGCTCGTCTCCCTTTTCTATACCATGACCGAAGCATTGCACTTTTCGCCTGAGATGGTGGTGCAGTTGGTTGCTTATTGCAACAGCATCGGCAAATATACTTACCGTTATATGGAAACGGTGGCCACCGATTGGTATGATAACGGCATCAATACCTTTGAGCTGGCGGAGGAAAAGATTCGCCAATTGGAGCAAAACCGCAGGCTGGAGACCCGCCTGGCCCGCGCCTTTGGGGTGCAGACCGCCTTTTCCGCCAAGCAGAAGGCGGCCATTGCCGATTGGAACGCCTGGGGGCTCTCGGAAGAATTGATCTTAGAGGCCTATAACCGTTGCATGGACCATAAGGGGCAGATGAGCTTTGCCTATATCAATAAGATTCTGGAAGAATGGAATAAGCGGGGCTGGAAGAAGCCTCAGGATATTGAAGAGCAACAGAAACTGACTACCGACCGCAAGCCCCATGCAGGGCTGAGCGATCTGGAAAAAATGGGCATCGGCATGATGCAATCGGGGGAGGGTAACGCATGAGCAATAAAGACCAATTATGGGCCGCCTTTGCCGCCCGCCGCGCCGAAGCCATCTGGCAGGCGGCGGAGCGCCGCGAGAAGGTCTATCTGGAAAACCCCTGCCTTTTGGAGATGGATCGCGCCATCACCGAAGCGGGCAGCCGCTATTGCACCGCCATGGCCACCGGCGGGGATGCCGAGGAGTTGCGGCAGGAGCTGGAGCAGGTGCAAGCGAAGCGGGATGATTTTTTGCGCTCCATCCATGCGGACTTAGAGCCCCATTTCCGTTGCGCGAAATGCCAAGATACCGGCATGGGCGAGGAAGGGCTTTGCGAATGCTTCCGCAAAGAGCTGATCGCCGAAAATTTCCGCACCTCCAATTTGGAGCAGATGCTCACCGACCAGAGTTTTGAGAATTTTGATTTTTCATTGTTTGATACCACCCCGCAGGATGGGTTGCTCTCTCCGCGGGATAATATGAAGCGGATCTATCAGCTTTGCAAGAACTATACCGAGCAGTTTGATCGGCAGGATAAGAGCCTGCTGTTCGTTGGGGCAACGGGCTTAGGGAAAACCTATCTTTCCACCGCCATCGCCCGCGCTCTGCTGGATCAGGGCAAGAGCGTTATCTATATCAGCGCGCCGGAATTTGCCCGCCGCATCGAGGCCGCCCGCTTTAAGGACGAAGAGGGCCAACTGCGCCAGTTCATGGAGGCGGACATGCTGATTTTAGACGATTTAGGCATCGAGACCCATACGCCCTATATCGTTGGTACCCTGACCGACCTGATGGATCAGCGCATCCGCACCGGAAAACCGATGCTTTTTTCCACCAACTTGAATTTAGACGGCATCCAGAAGGCCTATGATGAGCGGATCATCTCCCGCCTGCTGGGGCATTTTACCTATTGCTATTTTTATGGCGAGGATCTGCGGATCAAAGCCTTTAAAGAGGGCCGCTGATGGAAGAATTTGCGGCCTTTGATCAACTGGACGATCTGCAGCTGGGCGGCTGGTGCATTTGGCAAAACAGCCGCTTTTTCCGTTTCGGAACGGATGGGGTACTGCTGGCGGATTTCGCCCGTTGCAAGAAAAACGAAAAGGTCATCGACCTCTGCAGCGGGACAGGCATCGTCCCCTTCCAGCTTTTGGCGCGGGGGGATGCCGATCGGGTGGATGCTTTGGAACTGCAACCCTATTTATGCCGCCTGATGGAGCGGAGCGCCGCCTATAATCAATGCGCGGACCGCCTGCGGATCATCGAAGGGGATGTTTGCAACATCCGCGCCCTTTTGCAAGGGGGCGCTTATCAATTGGTAACCGTGAACCCGCCCTATGAACCCTTAGGGCGGGGGATCTTGGGCCAAAATCCCCATCGGGAGCTGGCTCGCCGCGAGGTAGCCTGCACCTTGGCGGATATTTTTTCGGCCGCCGCCTATCTTTTGCAAAGCGGCGGGCGGTTGGTGATGGTGCACCGCCCCTATCGCCTGCCGGAAATCTTTCAAAATATGGAGCAATGCGGGTTTGCCGCGTCGCGGCTTCAGTTTGTGGAAGGCCATCGGGGGGAACGCCCCGCCTTGGTGCTGATCGAGGGGATTCTCCATAGCAAGCGGGAACTGCAGGTAGAGCCTGCCCTCACCCTCCATCGGGAGGATGGGGAGATGAGCGACGAATTATTGAAGATCTATCGAAGGGAGCGAAAGGAATGAACGAGCCTGTTTTATATCTGGTGGGGACGCCCATCGGTAATTTAGGCGATTTTTCGCCCCGCTGCATTGAGATCCTGCAAAGCGTGGATTTCATCGCCGCCGAGGATACCCGCAATACGCTGAAATTGCTTAATCATTTCGGCATCAAAAAGCCGCTCATGAGTTATTTTGAGCATAATAAGCGGGAGCGGGGGTTGGAGATTCTGGCCCGCATCCGCGAAGGGAAAACCTGCGCCTTAGTCAGTGATGCGGGGATGCCCGGAATCAGCGATCCCGGGGAGGATCTGGTCCGGCTGATGTATGAAGAGGGATATACCGTTTCGGTGGTGCCGGGGCCTTCTGCCCTGATCGCCGCTTTGGTGCTCTCCGGATTGCCAACGGGAAGATTTTCCTTCCAGGGATTTCTCTCTACCAATAAGAAAAACCGCAAGGAGCATCTGGAAGGGGTGCGCTATGCCAAAGAAACGCTGATCTTTTATGAAGCACCCCAAAAATTGCGGGGAACTTTGCAGGATCTGCTGGAGACCTTCGGTAACCGCTCCATCGCCCTTTGCAGGGAACTGACCAAGCTCCATGAAACGGTTCAGCGGGGCAGTATCGAAGAGATGATCGCCTTTTATGGGGAGAATGATCCCCGCGGAGAGTATGTCATCGTTTTGGAAGGGGCAACGGAGGAAGCGCCCCAAGAGCATTTTTGGGAAAAGCTTTCCCCTGCCGCCCATGTGGATTATTATATTCAGACAGGATTGACCAAGAAGGAAGCGATTAAATTGGTTGCTACCGACAGAGGCGTTCCCAAGAATGAGATTTATAATGAAGTGATGAAAAAATAAAGGCAGAGAATTTCTCTGCCTTTATTTTTTATAAGCTTAAAAGAATGACCGCGCCTAATCCGACGAAAAAGCCGACCATTTGAAGTTTGCTCAGCTTTTCTTTGAAAATAAAAAGGGAAAGCAATAGGGAGATCAGCAATCCGCCGCCCGAAATAAGAGGGAAGAGGATGGTGGCGCCCAGCATGGGGCGGAGCAACATCACCAGATAGTTATTTGCACCGTTTGCGATACCGCTGATGGGCGGGTTATACCAACCGCCCTTGAAGAGGGTGGCCAGCTCCTTGCGCTCGGTTAAAAGCATCATGATGATATAAAAGACCTCTGCAATGGTTAGAGCGAGGATCATCAACTCGTTGCCGTATTGCTCATGGAAATCCACCTGCTGCTGGGTTTGGGAGATGGAACAGCCTGCGTTGGTAACCACCGCGAGCAAAACATAAAAGAGCCATTTGCCGGAAATCTTCTCCCCTTTGGTCGGCTTATTGGTTAAAAGGAGGGAAAGCATAAAAAGCGCCAGACCGGGAATAAAAAGCTTTAGGTTGGGGCGCTCCCCTAAGAAAAAGCCATGGATGGTGGGGATGAGGGTGGAATAGGAAACGAAAAGAGAGGTCAGTGCCAAAGGGCCATAGTTGATGGCGCTCAAGGTTGCAATATTGCAAAGACCGAAGCAGATGCCGAAGATGATCGCATAGGGAAGAAGCGGCCAAGAAAAATGCAAATTTCCTCCGGCAGAGATCAAAAAGAAAAGAATGGAAAACAGAATCGCAACCGCATTGAAAAAATAAACTCCTTTACCGTTGAAGCGGAGGCGGTAGTTTTTGCGGGCGATGGAATTGATGCCGTTGATCACCAAATCCAACGCTAACAAAAGATAAGGCATTTTCTCTAAAACTCCTTTCAAAGATCAAACCTCTCATTTTATACAATATCTGCCCCCATAAAACAAGAAAAAATCGGCCCGAAATATTGCAATATCTTCCCGAATGAAGTACAATATGAAATATGAAGATCTGTTATGACATTGAAAAGTTAAAACGCATCGCCGAAGGCATCTCTGCGCTGACCGGCCTGACCTTTTCCTTTCGGGATGAGGCGTTTAAGCCTCTTTGCGGGGTAAAAGCCCGCGGCGATTTTTGCTCCGCCGCCCAAAAGGATGGGCAGACAGGGGAGCGGTGCGCCCAATGCGATGCCCGCCTGATGGAGAAATGCCAAATAAGCGGCAGGCTGGAGCAGCATTATTGCCATCTGGGGCTTTTGGATCTGGCGATGCCCATTTATAAGGAAGGGCAGGTGGTGGGCGGCATCCTCTTCGGGCGGGTGCGGGCAGAGCATTCCCCGCAAAAGAGCCCCATCGAGGGTTTGGATGCCCTTTATCAGCAGGTGCCCTATTTTTCGGAGCAGAAGATCGAAAGCCTTTATACCCTCCTGCCCGATATCCTTTTCGAAAGCGCCATCTCCTTTGAGGAGCAAAGCCTTTCGGAGCGGGCGGCGGCCTATATTCGCACCAATTTGCAGGCGGATCTATCGGTGGGCGCGCTTTGCACCCAATGCTTTTGCTCCAAAAACGCCCTTTATGAGGCGTTTCATGCCGCTTTCGGTTGCACTGTCAATGAATATGTAACGAGTGCGCGGCTCACGCGGGCAAAGGAGCTCCTGCGGGAAACCGAGGAGCCGGTCTATGCCATCGCCGCCCAAGTGGGGATCGAGAACTATACCTACTTTTGCAAGCTTTTTAAAAAGAAAATAGGCGTAACGCCCGCAGATTATCGCAAAGCAACGATATAAATTCCCGGCGGAATTTATATCATATCGCAATTTTGCTTGCAAAATTATATCGCATCGGTTTTGCCGATATATCGCAAAAAAATCTCTCAATCGATTTGTTCGATTGAGAGATTTTTTTATTATTTCTTCTTCCCCAATGTACCGTCGGTATAATAGGCAACATAGCGTTTTTCGCCAACGTTGAGGCAGATGCCCGAAAGGTTCATCAGCTCCCCTGCCTTGATCTCCTTTAGCGGATGGCGGAAAAGGATCTGATTGCCGCAGGAGATGATCAGCTCCTCATCGGCAATGCTGAAGGCCCCTGCGCGCCCGATGATCCGTTCCTGATAGGTTTTGGGATCCCGCTCGGAAAGGGAGGTGATCCCCCGTTTATCCAGCTTGCGGAGCAGGGCAATATTGGCATCGCTTTCTTTTTTCTTTTTAAAAAGACCCATTATTCCAAAACTCCTTCGGCAAAAAATTCGGGGCGGTGGAAATCGGGGGTGGGGGTATCGATCTTATTCCACATCCCAAAATGCATCTGCGGTGTTTTTTCCCCGCAGATATAGAAGTTCATCCGCAGGATATCGCCCTTTTGCAAAAGGGGGCGGTCGAAAAGTTTGGCCAGCGCAGAAAAGGGGATGGTATAATTCACTTCAAAGCCCTTGCCGGGGCGGACAATGGTATAGACCTCCATCTGGGGCTTAAGAAACTCTACTTCCGAGGTGCGGGGCGCGCGGGCAGGGCCCTTGCCCAAAACCATCGCGCCCAGAGCGTTGCATTCAATATTGAGATAATCGGGATGGTCGCCATAGGGGGCAAGGAAAAACTCCAGGCAGTTATCCTCCCAAACGAGGCCGTTATCCTGATTGGTCAGCACCGTCGGCTCTCCCACCGGAGAGGTCAGCCGCACCCGCAGGGCGGTTTCGTTATAGACCAGGGAGAAGGTTCCTTCGGGGGTATAGCCGCAATCGTCCCAGGGATAGATATTCATTTTCCCCAAGGGAGTGTCGGGCAATAATAAATCTTTTTGATAGGGAATTTTTAACATTCAGATCACCTCTTATCCATTATATTAAATCTTGTTGGCTTTTTCAATGATTTGTGGTAGAATATTTTTATGAAAAAGATATGGATGAAAATTTTAATAGGAGTGCTCCTTTTGAACCTTTGCGGATGTCATGCTCCGAAGGATGAGCAACAGCACTTTTTCGCTATGGATACGGTGATGACCCTTCGGCTGATCGATGCTTCTCCCGAAGATTTCAAGGCCTGCCAAGAAAAGGTAAAGGAATTGGAGCAGAAATTCAGCGTAACCCTGCCCGAAAGCGAGATTTCCGCCCTCAATCGGGCGGGTTCTGCCACCCTATCGGCCGATGGAGCGGCGGTGGTGGAGGCAGGGCTTACGGTCTCGGAGCAGACCGAAGGGGCGTTCTGCCTCAGCCTTTATCCCGCCGGCCGCCTTTGGGGCTTTTCGGGCGAGGAAATGCGGGTGCCTTCGGCGCAGGAGTTGGAGGCGGTGCGCCCGCTGATCGGGGATGAGGCCATCACCCTCTCCGAAAAAGAGATCACCCTGCCAAAGGGCGGGGCGATCGACTTAGGCGGCATCGCCAAGGGTTATACCGCCGATCTGCTGGATCTTCTGCTGGAGGAGCGGCAGGTGGAGCACTTCTTTTTGTCGCTGGGCGGGAATGTGCAGGTCGGTGGCGGCAACCCCGACGGCTCGCCCTGGCGGGTAGGGATCGCCGATCCCGATGGGGGCGAAGCGGTTGGCGTTTTGGAGATTGCCGACGGTGCGGTGGTTACCTCCGGCGGCTACCAGCGCAATTTTGAGCAGGATGGAACTCTTTACCATCATATCCTCGACCCCGAAACCCTTGCTCCCGCCAAAAGCGGCCTCAAATCCGCAACGGCGGTAGGCCTGAGCGGAACGCTGGCCGATGCTCTTTCCACCGCCTTCTTTGTTATGGGCGAGGAGCGGGCCTTGGATTATTGCGCGCGGTATGATGCGGAATGTATTTTAATAACGGAGGATGATCGGGTGGTGGTCAGCCCGGGGCTGAAGGAGCAGTTTACCCTGCTGAACCCCCAATATCGCTATGAAAAATAAGAATTTATTATACATTGCGGTGTTTTCCGCCGCGATTATACTTTGCGTAATCGGCATTTTGGCCCTGCAGACCCGCCCCGCCCAAGGGGTGGCGGATATCTATCTGGAGGGGGAGTTGGTGCGCTCGGTGGAATGGGCAAGCCTGGAACAGCCGATGGAGATCCCCATCGGGGATGGCAACATCCTCTGCGCCGATGGCGAGGGGGTCTGGATGAAGCATGCCGATTGCCCCGATCAACTTTGCATCAAGCAGGGCAAGATAAAGGGCGGGGCATTATCCATTGTCTGCCTGCCCAATCGGGTAACGGTAACCCTGCGGGCACCCAAGGCGGAGATGGATGGGGTGGCCCGATGAAGGCGCGCAAGATGGTGCTCCTCGCTGTTTTGGTGGCGATGGGGTGCGGATTATTTGTTTTGGAATCGGCCGTTCCGCCTATTGCGGCGGTGCCGGGGCTGAAATTGGGGCTGGCCAATATCGTTACCCTTTTGGCGATGGAATGGTTCGGCCGCAAGGAGGCCGCCATGGTGCTCCTCTGCCGCATTCTGCTCACCTCCCTTTTTGCGGGGCAGGCGGTTTATTTCCTCTATAGCATCGCGGGCGGGATCGCCTGCTACTTAGTGCTCTGCCTCTTCCGAGGCGCGCCCCTTTGGGCGCGTAGTGCCCTGGCGGCCATTGGCCATAATGTCGGGCAGGTAACGGTGGCGGCGGTGCTGACCGGCTCATTTTCCGTCTATTGGCTCTTGCTTTATCTCATCATTGGTGCTATAATAAGCGGGAGCTTGATCGGCGTTGCCGCAGAGATGGTTACACGCCGCATGAAAGATTTTATTAAAGGAGATTAAGAATGCCGGAATTAGGCGGTTTGCATGACATAACAGATGTAAAGGGATTGATCCTTTACCTGCTGAAGGAAGCCCGTTGCATCCTTAAAGAGGCGCAGATGACCGAGGTGCTGATGGCCGACGGGTTGGTGGAATATTTCGATTATACCCAGGCGATGGAGCAATTGCTGATGGCAGGGATGATCGATATTGCCTCTTTGGAGGAGACGAATAGTTTCCGCATCACCAAGCGGGGCTTGGCGGTGGAGGCGGAATATGAGGCGCGGATCCCCTATAATGTGCGGAGCAAGACCTTGGCCGCCCTCAAAGAAAACCTGCGTAAGCGGCGGGAGGAGGAGCAGATCTTCACCGAGATCAGCCCCAGCCAGAGCGGCTATCGGGTTACCTGCTCCATCAGCGAAGGGGGCGAGACCATGCTGGCCTATGAGGCGTTGGTGCCCGACCATAAGAGCGCCTATTATGTTGCCGAGCGGTTTCGGGAGGATCCCTCCAAATATTATCAAAAGATGATGGAGATCATCTTAGAAGACGATCTCTTTAAGAAAACGCGATAAAAATAAGCCTTTGCGTTGCAAAGGCTTATTTTTTCTATTTAGAGATAGAGCAGACTGCCATCTTAACAAAAAATTCCTTGGTAAGGGGGCATTTGGCCAAAGGCTTTAAAAAGCCCCGCAGGGGCACCTCGGCATAATAGGCGGGTTGGATCTGATATTTTTGCAGGATCTTCTGAAACCGCTTCAAGGTCATCTTATTGATATAGGTATACCGATCGATGCCGTTTTCATCCTTGGAAAAGCGGAAATCCAGCCGTTCCTGCCCGTCGGGCAGATCCCGCACCAACTCTTTATAGGCACGGATCAAGGCCTGCTCGCCGAAAAAGGCGTGAACCCAAGGCATATTGATGGCATCGCTCATATGGGCACCGAAGGGATGGTAATAGGGCGGGAAATTGATATAGATCCTTCCGCCGGGGCGGATCAGCCGCAGACTTTCCAGCAGAGCCTGCTCCGGTTTATCCACATGCTCCATAAAATCGTTCATGATGATGGTATCGAAAGAAGCATCCTCAAAGGGCATGGCATAGGCTGAAGCGCAGATAAAGCGAAATCGATCGGCATACCCGAGCTTTTGGGCCAGGGCGTTGGCTTCCTGCTCATAATGGGCAACGATCTCCGCGCCGGTAACCTGCTTTGCCCCGCATTTCACATAGTAAAGGCTCTTGCCTGCCGCACCGCAACCCATATCCAAAACATCCTTGCCCTCAAACATTTCCTGCTCGGAATAGCGGGGAAGAAAGTGGGCGATGGTATCCCTCCCTTTTTCAAACTGCCATTCGGCATAGGTCTTGATCCCGTCGTTTTGCAGGTTCAAAGGGTGGGTTTGCTTGGGAAAGAGTTTATTGGTGAACTTTATAATGGCGGTTGAAAGATCCAAAATCAAAACTCCTTTGTGCTTGATGTTTTAAGTATAGCACAAAGGAGTTGCTTTTTCAAGGTAGAACTATTGGAGCATAGGCTGAAGTTGCCTGCCTTCCAGGGCCGCTTCCAAAGCGGCGGGGATCAGCTCTGCTTTTGCAATGCAGGAGCGGGGCTTGCCGAAGGCATCGTCCTGCCCGTAGGGGACAAAGTAATAGTTGCGCAACGCCTGCAACGCTCCAATATTTTTGGCACTGCCGCTCAAAGAATCGTTGGTGGAAAGGGCGATCAAAATCGGCTTATCGTTGCGTAAGGTGGATTTAGCCGCCATGGTAACGGCAGTATCGGAGATCCCCAAGGCAAGCTTTGCCAGGGTATTGGCGGTGCAGGGGGCGATGATCAGGGCATCCAGCAGTTTTTTGGGGCCGATGGGCTCCACCTCGGGGATGGTATGCCAGATCTCCCGCCCGCAAAGCCCCCGAAGGCGCTCCCGAAAGTGGGCGGCGGTGCCGAAGCGGGTGTTGGTATCATAAACGATGGGCGACATGATGGGGAAAAGCTCATACTTTCCCGCTAAAGGACGCAGGGCGTCCAGCACCTTGGAAAGGGTGCAAAAAGAGCCGGTCAGGGCAATTCCGATCTGAAGGGGTTTATCCATTTCGTTCCATCTCCTTTAATATGTAGTCTCCCAGGATCGTGGCGGCGGTCTCGGGGGAATATTTGCCCGGCAGGCCGGGAGCATAGCAGACCGGAAGCCCCATCTCCGCCGCGAGGGCGGCATCAAAGCCACCGGGGGCGGAGGCCAGCTCGATGAGCAGAGCATCATGGGGCAGTTGTTGCAGGCGGGCCTCTGTCAGCACCTCATGGGGAACGGTATTGAAGATCAGCCGAAACCGATGGTAGGGAATATCCTCATAGAGGCGGGCGTCGCACCCCAAGGCGCGGGCTTCTGCAATCGTTTCCTGCCGCCGCGCCGCCACCGTTACCTTGGCGTGGAGCGCGGTCAGCTTGGCGGCCAAAAGGCGGCCGATCCGCCCGCCTCCCAAAACCAGTGCAGGGCTGCCTGCCAGCATAAAGGGAGTCTGGGCAATGGCAAGGGCCAGCGCCCCTTCGGCGGTGGCATCCGCGTTGGCGATCAGTACTTCCTCGGCTTGATAATAATCGGTGGCATTGGCGGGCGCGCCCGCGGGGAGCATGCCGCCGAAGATCCGCTTGCCTTCAAAGCGGCGGTAGATCTCTCGCAAGGGGATGGTCTTTTGCGCCAGCGGCGCATGGAGGGTATGCCCATCCTTAGAGGCGGGCAGGGGCAGGATCAGAATATCTGCATCCCAAGCGGGCGGGGTATCCTCTTTGTGATAAGATAGGGTGGCGGGAAAACCTTTTTCGGTTATGTAGCGGGCGAGCATCGCCTGGCGGCGGTCTCCGCCCATGAGATGAAAGGTCATGGCGGGTTCCTCCTTTTCTTTATCTTATGTGAAAAAGAGGAAAGAGTGAAAAAGGCTGTGCCGATCGGCACAGCCTTTTTGGTTATTCAACAATTCGAATGGATTCAATCACTTGGGGTTCTTCCGGCATATCCATGAAGTTGGTGGCAACGGCGGCGATCTCGTCCACGATCTCGATGCCTTCCACCACCTTACCGAAGGCGGCATAATTACCGTCTAAGAAAAAGCCGTCCTGATGCATGATGAAGAACTGGCTGCTGGCGGAGTTGGGATCCTGAGTGCGGGCCATGGAGATCACGCCCCGCTCATGACGGATGGGGTTTGCAATGCCGTTGGCGGAAAATTCACCGATGATGGGCTCATCGCTCCCGCCCATGCCGTTGCCCATAGGGTCGCCGCCCTGGATCATAAAGCCGCTGATGACCCGATGGAAGATCAGCCCGTCATAAAACTTTTCGCCGACCAGCTTTTCAAAGTTGGCGACCGTTTTGGGTGCGTGTTCGGGATAAAGCTCCAATTTGATGGTGCCGCCCTTTTTCATTTTAATTTCAACCATTTTTAAATCTCCTTAAGGTGACAAGATTATTCCGAACCTGCCTCAAAGCAGGATATTTCGGTGCTTTTTACTTATTTTTCTTTGATCGGCGACAGCCGATCTGCATAAAAGATAGAGCAAAAATCCCTCGAAATCTCCTTGCTTTGAGGTCGAAGATTTTAAAAAGAGCGGATTTTTGGTCAATCAAGGCATAAAACGCAGCCAATGCTGCCGCATTGGCGAGTATTTTAACGAAGGGTGAGCAGAAATCCGCCTTTTTAAAACAAGGTCCGGATTATTCTTGTCACCTTAAATAAATAGACTATAAATAAACATGATAAAGCAATAACCGCAAAGCAGGATGGTGCCCCAATTGAGCCAGGTTGCGCTCAGTTGGGAGCGGAAAGGCAGGTCCTTTTCCCCATGGCGGGAAAGGCGCAGATCTTTGACCTTGCGGAAGAGGAAGATCGCGCCGCAGACTGCCAGCGCCATCATCCCCATAGAATAGACCGCCGAGACCAGATGCCAGAGGTTGAAGGAAGAGGCGGCGCCGGAAAGATCGGCGGTAGCCTCCTGCAAAAAGCCTGCAATGATGGAGCCGGTGAAGTTGATCAGCATATGGATGGCGATGGTATAGCGCAGTTTGCCGGTTTTGGTATAAACAACGCTGAAAAGCAGTCCCAAAAAGGTGGCGTAAAAGAACTGATAGAAATTGCCGTGGATCAGCCCGAAGAAGAGGGCGGAGGTGAGCACCGCCAGCCATTCGCTATAGGGGAGCAGGCGGTCAATGATCCATTTGCGGAAGATCAGCTCTTCCACGATGGGGCCCATCACAACAACGATGGCAAACAAAATGAGCGGGTGCATCCCTGTTATCCAAGCGGAAACGGCGTTGGTGATCTCCGCGCCCCGTAGGTTCTGAATAAGGGCCATCAAAAAATTGGCAATATAATTGCCCAGCATCATAAAGAGGTAGGCGACCGCCAAAAAAGCCAGCCCATTTTCAAACCCAAGCTTTTGCTTTTTGGGGGCTTTTTTGGGCATGGATGCCACCAACCCCCAAAAGAGGGGAACACCCACCAGGTAGCCTGCGCCCGAGAGCAGGAGCATGAAATAGGGGCCGTTATAGAAGGCGGGGAAAAATTGATTGCAAAGGAGGGTGATAGTCGCCTGCAAAACAGAGGTCAGCAACATATAGATCAGCAACGCAAAGCCCAACCGCGCGATATTCTTGCGCGCAGCTTTGCGCTGAAGCCGCCCGGTATCGATGGGAGGCTGATAGGGGGATCGGATCGGTGCGTCCAGCAGGATCACCCGCCTTTCTTTTCAAAGATATGTTTTATTTTAGCATACCAATTCGCGCTTTTCAACCGCCTTGGGATCTTTTTACAATCTGTTTAAAGATAACAGCAACTTTTTGCAGGTCCTAAATCGTATTATTAATAAAAAGATTGTGTATGTGATGGCTTTTTGTTATGGTTTTGCTACAATAGGGACAAATATATTACAATATAAATCGTTGACATTGTACACTAAAAGTTATATAATAAAATTGCCGATATATCGGTGTTTTAGGGCGATATATCGGCAATTATATGTTTTGTTCTCGTTTATAGAGGTGCCACTATGATTTCGTACAATAAACTGTGGAAAAAGCTCATTGATTTGGGTATGAAGAAGAAAGACCTGAAGGATGCAACGGGCATTGGTTCAACTACAATGTCTAAGTTGAATAACAACGAACCTGTATCAATGGATGTTATGCTAAAGATTTGCATTGCATTGAATTGTAATATCGGCGATGTAATGGATGTGGTGTTATGATGGAAAAGAGATTAACAGGGCTTTCGTTATTTGCAAGTGCAGGCATTGGAGAAACTTATTTTAAGGATGTTGGCATTGATATAAAGGTTGCTAATGAACTGTTGGAAAAACGAGCAGATTTGTATCGTGCTATCAATCCTGAAACAACCGTAGTTTGCGGAGACATAACTAAAGACGAAGTTTTTTCAAAAATTCTTGCATCTTGTCCTAAAAAAGTTGACTTCATATTGGCATCTCCCCCTTGTCAAGGTATGAGCGTTGCAGGAAAAAACCGTTGTCAAAAAACAATGGAAGCCGATGAGCGTAATTATTTAATTACATATGTTGTCAAGGCAATTAAAGCTACGAATCCTGATTATATACTTGTTGAAAATGTTCCTGCATTGCTTAAACTTGAATTACAATACGCAGGAAAATATAGAACTGTTTTAGATATTTTACAATACGAGTTTGGCGATCAATACGAAATTGACAGTATGGTTGTGGATTCTGCGGATTATGGTGTTCCTCAAACAAGATTAAGGGCCATCATCAAAATGAATCGCAAAGGCAAAAAGTGGTCTTGGCCTCTTAAAAAAGATAAAATTACTGTCCGTGATGCCATCGGGCACTTGCCTTCCTTAGAAGCAGGGGAACGCTCTGAAATCAAATGGCATTTTGCCCGTAAACATTCTAAGGATAATATTTTGTGGATGAAGCATACACCAACAGGAAAATCAGCATTTTCTAACCCTGTATATTATCCGCAAAAGAAAGACGGTACACGAGTCAAAGGATATGAATCGTCATACAGAAGAATTAGATGGGATGCACCTGCACCTACAATCACCATTAGAAATGATTGTATCGCATCACAGAGAAATGTACATCCGGGACGACTTCTTCCTGATGGCACGTATTCAGATGCAAGAGTGTTAACCCCATTAGAGTTAATGCTTTTAAACTCACTTCCTGCGGATTGGAATATTCCTGATGATACGCCTGAGTTGTTGATTAGACAATGTATTGGCGAATCTATTCCCCCGCTAATGCTTAAAGAAATAGTAAGAGGTATTGAACTATGAGTAAAATTAAAGCTATTTCCTTATTTTCGAGTGCTGGTATAGGCGAACTGCTGTTGAATAACACAAATGTTGATGTTGTAGTAGCTAACGAATTGTTGCCTAAGCGTGCAGATTGTTATAAACATTTTTATCCTGATACAGATATGCATTGTGGCGATATAACTTTGGAAGAAACCAAAGAGTATATGATTGCTGCAGCAAAAAAACACGGTGCTAAAATGTT
>JAFSBD010000185.1 GCA_017442025.1 Clostridia bacterium | reverse complement strand
GCGGCTGTTTTTCTATTTCAGGGCATCACCGCCGATCAGTTCGCCGGTTGTTGCATCAACGAAATACCATTCTTTAAAGTCCGTCTTTTGATCGGTGATCTGCACCTTCCAAACATTGCGGACGATTTGCTCCGTGCGGTATAGGCCGTCATGCTCCTTTTGGTAAAGGAGGGCGTTCATCTTTTCGATGGCCTTCTCGGCGGTGATCTCTTTGATGTTTTGAGCACCGTAGCTTTGGGCGGCGATGGAGATGGCTTGCTCTTGGTTGATAACATAAGGGTTATTCTCAAAAGGATCGTCGAATACGCTCACCAACAGAACCTCTTCTTTGGAAGGGGCAAACCAAAGGCGGACGCATTGATAGGGATTGGCAATGCCGCTATAGACGCGGCAGAAATCGGCCGTCCATTGCCCATCGCCTTGGGGGCTCAGGGTGGTAAGGGTGTGGCCTTTGCCCTTCCAAAGGGTGGTATAGATTTTTTGGGCAGCCTGTTCGGCGGTGGGGCGGTCGGTTTCTTTAAAAGATCGGCTCATATCCGCAACCGAAAAGTGGAGTAGTTTGCCGCTCTCTCCATCCAGGCGGAGATAATTTTCGCCGGCCGTTGTGATTTCCCAAAAAGTGGAATCGGTGGTGGGATCGTTTCCCAGCGTACAGCCGGTGATTTCTTCCGCCGCGCCCGTCAGGTGAGCGAGGGTTTCTTTGGCGATTTTTCTTATTTGATCTTCGCCGAGGGATTGCTCGATCTTTTCTTCGGTTACCACCTTTTCCTCTTCGTAGTTATAGGGGACAGGCTCTTTCCAGACTCCCGCGTAATGGGCAGCGGCCAACGCCGCTCCTGCCGCCAATATCAGCAAAAGGAGTGTCAGCAAAATGGTTGTTAAAACAGAAGAGGCCTTCTTTCGAGGGGATTGCTTTAAAAAATCGCAGGTATTATGATCCTGCAGATATGCGTTATATTTGCGGTAAACCGCATCTTTGAACTCTTTATCATTCATTGGTCAGCCCCTCCTTTTCCAATATTTTTCTGAGGTTTTTTCGCGCGCGGTAAAGGATCATCTTTGCTTGCGAGGGCGATTTTTCCAGCGTTTTGCAAAGCTCTTCCGTTGAGAGCTGCTCAATATCAGCCAAGAAGACTGCTGCTCGTTGGTTTGGCTTTAACCGGGCGATGGCTTGGTATAAAAGCTGTTTTCGTTCTTCGGTCAGCACCGCTTCTTCGATTTGATTTTGAAGCGCAGAAGGGTGGTCGGTAAGATGATAATCTTCCAACGGAATATGCTTTTCTTTTTTAAGATAGTTGATGGCTCTGGACTTCCCGATGGTGAAAAGGTATGTTTTCATGCTGTATTTGAAATCATACGGTTCCTTTTTGACCAATAAATAAACAAAAACATCCTGCGCAAGATCTTCGGCTACATCCCAATTTTTAACATAGTTTTGGATGAAGCAGATGAGGCAGGTGCGGTATTTACTCATGATCGAATCAAAAGCAGAAAGATCGCCTGCCAAAAAGTCTTGGTATAAAATTTGATCCGAAATATCTGTTTTCATGGTTCTTGCCCCTTTAGCGATGATGGATAAAATGATCTCCTCGGTAATAATACAAGCAAATTGATTAAAAGTAACGAAAAAATCGTTACTTTTAGTGTTTTAAATTGTATTATAAGTAATCATTTATAAGGAGGATGATAAAATGAAAAAGAAGAGTGTAATTATTTGTGTAATACTAACTTGTTTGGTGGTGTTATGCTCAGTAACAATTGCGTCAGCAGTCAATTCAAAATTGAAATTAGTATCAGATTCTGATCAAAACAAAATTTGTGAAGAATTATACACATGTATAGTTCCAAGTGATGTTTCACTTTCTAAAGCGACAGAATCCGCGTTAATTGAACATGCCAATAGTCATGTTGCTACTTATTATGCCGAGAAAGACGCTTTGATAGAGAAAGACGATCCAATTACAATATCCTGTTATTATGATAATACTATTTTGCAGGAGTTTTACGAAATTCAACAAGAAGAATATACAATCTCTTTAGCAAAGGATTATTCATTAAGGGCCTTTTCGGATGATTCGTTCGATTATGATTTAACCACTTCAAAAAGTAAAAAAGATGCACAAGAATATATCTTGGACTTTTACAAAAAATCAAGTTTAGATGAAAACTATGAATTGGCCTATTTAGAACCGTTTGGGGATAATCTTTGGGAGGCTGTTTTCGCGAAGAAAGTTGATGGCCTATATAATTTCTACGATTCCTCAAAAATCTTTTTTTGCCCGACGCAGAGAAAAATCGCAACATTGCGAGTCCATTCTACTGAGTATCATGAATCGAAGAATTTGACAAGTTCATCTAATGTGACAGAACAAGAAGCAAAAAATATTGTTGCAAATAGTTTTGTGGGTACAGATAAAATCATTATTAATTCTGCGGAATTAACTTTAACAAAGCCCAATAATTTTTTTACAAGACAGAGCGGTTCTGATATAATTGCTGAAAATATTGTCGTAAAAGCATGGCGGGTTGAAGTGGTTAATGAACATATCTATAGCGTTTTTGTTGATTATACGACGGGAAATATAATTGGAGGAGACCAAATAAAATGAGAAAAATTAAAAAGATAATTGCGGTTTTTACTGTATTTGTGCTGCTAATGAGTTTTACTCCAAACATAAGTGCTACTGAAAAAGCAAAGGTTTTTATTACGGGTTTCTTTTCGACAGATGCCTCTGATCGTCAACATGCTATCAATGGGTTTCGCAAATTAAACTATTCAACAAGTTCGTTATCGGATGCAAGAAGATCGGATTTTCTTAACTGGATTAACAGTGGCGGAACAACCTATACAGACAACAACTATGCTTTTTATGTTTCTACACATGGGCCAAGTGATGAAAAGGCTATAGCAGGCGAAACATACTTTCTTTGTCATGTCAAAGCAAAAGTATATCCGCATGATTTAAGTGGCAATTGGCACTTGGTCTATATTGATGCGTGTAATAGTAAAAGAAACAATAAATTCCCAGTTGCTTTAAACATTACTGGACATAGTAATCGCGGTTATTTGGGTTGGGCTACGGAAGTGGGAGTTTCTGCCGCCAATTCGTTCAACAATTATTTTTGGGAGACCTATGTAACGAGATACACTATTCAGCAAGCGGCTGTGAAAGCGGCGGCGGATGTTCCTGGTGCTGGTAGCACACCAATTCGGTTTTCTGGGGATACTTCTTGGTATGGATACGCAAATTGACGATTGGCAAAAACCATAGAGAGAATTTGGGGATGATTATTAGTTGTTGACACATAAAAAGATACGAGATGAAGCTTCATCTCGTATCTTTTTATTATTAGAGATTTATGCGTACAAATGTGGTCTTATTCGCAAGTTTCAGGTTCCTCGGTATAGCATTCGGCGTTGGTGAGGAAGATCTGATAGGTGCCGGTCTCGGGATCCCAATCCTCGGGGAGATCCACATAGGTATAAAGCCCTTGCTCGCCTTGGGGCAGGGGGCCGAAATAGGCGGTCCCCACCTTGCAAAGCTGCTCATCTTCATGGTAGAAGAGCACCGAAAATTCCACTGTTTCGATGGGATGATCGCCATTATTGATGCAATGGATCAGCAGCTCGCGGGAATAGGGGCTGATAAAGCCCTTATAGGTAATCTCCTCGGTGCATTGGGTATTGGTATAGGCGTATTCCCCGGGGTAGAGCAGGAGCTTTACCTTTTCGTAGGCGATGGGCTCGCCGAAATCATCGGTCTGGATATAAAATTCTGCATATTCGGTAACCCGGGGGCATAAGGGGGAGAGGTGATATTCGCTGAAAAAGAGCGGAGAATCCTCTGCATCCAAGAAGACCGCCTGCACCCGCAGCTCGGCGAGGATCTCTTCGCTATTGTTCGTAATGGCGGCGTAAACATATTGATCGGTATGGAGCAGTTCATAGCTCAGATCCGCCACCGTAACGGTATTCTTTTTCGGCGCGGGGGTGAGCATGGCGCAACCGCTTAAAAGCAAGGAACAGGCAAGAATAACAGATAAAAGTTTCTTCTTCATGGCAAAATCCTCCTTTTTCCTCATTATAGTATAATGGAAAAGGAATGTCAACGAACGGGCGAAAAAGGATTTTTATTGAC
Source organism: Clostridia bacterium (assembly GCA_017442025.1). GTDB lineage: Bacteria > Bacillota > Clostridia > Oscillospirales > QAKW01 > QAKW01. Next base: position 4,525 of record JAFSBD010000185.1, on the reverse strand, counting down.
CAAATAAAAATCTTTTGATATAATGAAGAAAATCATTAAAAATAAGGAGTTTTTGTTATGGAAAGAGAACGATTGGGAAGCCGCCTTGGCTTTATCCTGATCAGCGCAGGATGTGCCATCGGATGCGGCAACGTTTGGAAATTCCCCTGGATGGCCGGCCAGTATGGCGGCGGAGCATTTGTGCTGATTTATCTGATCTGCCTGCTTATTATGGGTCTTCCGGTCATGGTAATGGAGTTTTCCTTGGGTCGGGCCAGCCAGGCCAGCCCCATCGGCATCCATCATAAGCTGCAGCAACCGGGGCAAAAATGGCATTGGCACGGTAAGATGGCGTTGGTCGCCAACTTCCTGCTGATGATGTTTTATACCTCGGTTACCGGCTGGATGCTCTATTATTTCATCAAGTTCCTCAAGGGCGATATGACCGGCATTTCCGCCGAAGCCTCGGCGGCAGGGTTTGGCAATATGCTGAGCAACCCCTGGATCATGGTTGGGTTTATGGCGATCATCGTTGTTGTAGGCTTTGCCATCCTCTCCTTCGGCCTGCAAAAGGGCGTGGAGCGGGTCACCAAGCCGATGATGCTGATCCTTTTTGGCTTGATGATCATTCTGGCCATCAATAGTTTCACTTTGGATGGAGCAAAGGAAGGCCTGACCTTCTACCTGAAGCCCGATCTCTCCAAGATCGACGGAAATGTGATCGTCGGTGCCATGAACCAGGCCTTCTTCACCCTGAGCCTGGGTATCGGCTCCATGGCCATTTTCGGCAGTTATATCGGCAAGGAGCGTTCCCTGATGGGCGAATCCCTGAGCATTTTGGGGCTGGATACCTTTGTTGCCCTGATGGCAGGTCTTATTATTTTCCCCGCCTGCTTTACCTATGATATCGAGGTCGGCGCAGGCCCGGGTCTGCTCTTCACCTCTATGGCGTCCGTTTTCAATAATATGGCGGGCGGCCGTTGGTGGGGCTCTTTGTTCTTCCTCTTTATGTTCTTTGCCGCGATGTCTACTGTTTTGGCGGTATTTGAAAACATCCTGGCTATGATCCGCGAGGTTACCGGCTGGAGCCGTGTGAAGGGCTGCATCATCAGCGGCATCCTGGTTTTGGTGCTTTCTGTCCCCTGTGCGTTGGGCTTCAACCTGCTTTCCGGCTTTGTTCCCTTTGCGTCCGGATCGGGCGTTTTGGATCTGGAGGATTTCCTGGTCTCCAATATTTGCCTGCCCATCGGTGCGCTGCTCTATGTTCTCTTCTGCGTCAGCAAGAAGGGCTGGGGCTTTGATAATTTCCTCAAGGAAGCCAATGCGGGCAAGGGTCTCAAATTCCCCACCTGGCTTAAGCCCTATGTTACTTATGTCCTGCCGGTGATCATTGGTGCGATCTTTGTTATCGGCATTCTGAACTTCCAATTCGCCGATAATTTTACCATCCTCGGCTGGATCAAATCCCTCTTTTAAGCAATAAAAAATGCCACCTTGAGGCACCCTCCGTAAGGAAGGTGCCCCAAGGTGGCTCTTTTTTTACGATCGGTAAGATGCAACCTTTTTAGTCGTGTTGATTTCCGCATCGTTGTATTCAACTATCCAAAATCATGGTTTTTTTGTTTTTGGGAAGTATCTATTTGTTCAACAACCAATCTGCCACATCCACGACCTTAACGCCCTCATATTGATATTCGGGGTTTCTTGTTCGTGCTATAACCATTTTAGGGTAGGCATCCTTAATTTTAAGCAGAGGATCCACCTCTCGCTTAAAGGTTTCGGGATGGGTTATATTGTCTGAAACCTGAATATAAATCTTCTCGTTTCTCTTAAGAGCAACAAAGTCAATCTCTTTTTTATACAAAACGCCTACATAAACCTCATAGCCACGCCTGAGCAGCTCCATTGCAACGATATTTTCAATCACTCTGCCGTTATCTAAGTTTTTAGTGCCGAGCTTGGCATAGCGGAAGGTATGGTCGCTTAAATAGTACTTATCGTTGGAGGCAAGATACTTTTTTCCTTTAATATCATATCTGCGGAATTTATAGAAGGCAAAAGCATTACATAGATAATTCAGATAATTACCAACCGTTTTATGATTGATTTTGTCCTTGTTTGAGGTGAGGGTATCGGTAATGCTCCTTGCAGAAGTTAAGTTGGATACATTATCCATTAAGAATTGGGCAATCCGATCCATCAAGGCGGGATTTTTGATATGATACTTTTGACGTATATCTCTTAAAATCAGCGTGTCAAAAACGGTTTCAATATAATCGTATTTATCTTCTTGCTCTTTATACAGATAAGAGCCGGACATACCGCCTTCGAGCATATAGTTATCAAACGCAGTATACTTATCCGCAAGTCCAAAGTAATGAACATACTCGGCAAATGAGAACGGATACACCTTGATTTCAAAGGTTCTGCCGGTAAATAATGTTGCCAAGTCCGAACTGAGCAAGAAAGCGTTAGAACCCGTGATATAAATATCATACATCTCGGTTGCGTGCAGATTATTTATACACAACTCAAAGTTATCACACATTTGAATTTCATCGATTAAAACGAAATTCTCTTTGCCTTCTGTATAATTGCTTTCGATATATTCATTAAGAGCCTTATATTCTTTAAGGTTATCATACTTAGAAAGATTAAAGTTGATGTGAATAATATTAGCGTTAGGAGTGTTTTTCTGCACATAGGCTTTGAAAGCTTCCAACAGCTTTGATTTGCCGGAACGCCTCACACCCGTCAGAACTTTTATATCGGGAGTTCCGATAACGTTAATCATTTTGGATAAGTATTGTTTTCTTTCGATCAGTTTCATAGGAAATCACCTCTTGGGATTATTATATCACGCCAACTTCCCAAAATCAATATATTTTAATTTTTGGGAAGTGCCGGTGCTGATTTAAAAAGCCGAAGGGAGACAACTTTCTTACAAAGTGTCTCCCCTCGGCAATTTTTTTATTTTGCGGGAGTAACGGTTGCGTTCTCCGCAACGAAGTCGACGGCGAAATCCAAGGTGATCTGATCCCGCACCACCTCTTCGGTAACGGTGGCAATATATTTATCCACATCGGTAAAGGTGGATTTTTCTGCGTACTCTTTTGCCTTTTCTTGGAAGATCTCATCGGTGATGGTGAAGTTTTCTGCCTTGGCAATGGCATAAGAGACGAGCTGGCTCTTTACCTGCCCTTCGCTATAGACCGTTCTGGCGGCTTCATATTGCTCCATGGAGAGCCCGCTGGCGGTGAGCAGAGCCTCAATGCTGTCGTGGGCATTTTGCGTGGCAACCTGCTTATAATAGCTATCGTATTCATCGGCGGCCTTTTTCAGCAGTTTTTTGGGCAGATCCCCTTTGAACTTGACATTCTCGATCGCCTTGCTCCAAAGGGAATTTCTCTTTTCGGAGGTGGCTGTTTCGATATTGGCGGTCTCCAGGGCTTCCTTTTGGTTTTTGAGCAGTTCTGCCGCGCTCTTGACGTTCTTATCGATCTGCTTGGCAATATCGTCGGTCAGCTCAGGGTAGGTGATGCGGCTGGAAACAAAATTGATCTTAACCTCAAAGATAACATCCTGGCCGGCCAGCTCGGCAGAACTGTAGTTGGCGGGGAAGGTGAGGGGAAGCTCAACGGTGGAGCCCACCTTTTTGCCCAAAAGCCCTTCTTCAAAGCCGGGGATGAACTGTCCGCTGCCGATGGTGAGGGGCTGATTCTGGGCGGTACCGCCTTCGAAGGGAACGCCATCCTTCATGCCCTTATAGTCGATGTTGAGGGTATCGCCCAATTGAACGGTCCCTTCGCGGAGCACCGATTTATCCTCTTCGCCGTAGCCCGATTCGGCCATGGCGTTTTGCAGCTTGACCTGCAGTTCATATTCGGTGGGGGCGGTGGAAACATCCTGATAGGGCAGTCCCTTATAATCGCCCAGGGTGAGCAGCGCATCGGTATCCACATCCGCAAAGCTTGCGGAACCGCCGCAGGCGGTCAGTGCCATCAGCAGGCAGAGCAATAATGCAACAACAGAAATCTTTTTCATGAATAGAGTTCTCCTTTTAATTGATTTACTTCTTGTTCAATGAGGGCGCGCACCTTGGCGGGCAACGCCTTTTCTTCCTCGCGGGTCAGCCCTTCGGTGGGGATGGGGTCCAAAACGGACATAATCACCTTCGCCGGGCGCAGCTTCTTGCCGTTGCCCTCAAAGAGCTGATAGGTTCCTTCGATCGCCACCGGCAGGATGGGGGCTTTGGCTTTGGTGGCCATCTTGAAGGCGCCGCCCTTAAATTCTAAGATCTCCCCGCCGTTGTTGCGAGTGCCTTCGGGGGCGATGGTAACATTCACGTTATCCGCCAGCAGATCCGCGCCCTGCTTGATGCAGACCATTCCTGCTCGCGCCGAGGAGCGGTCGATAAAGATGCACTTGCCCGCTTTCATCCAGGAGGCCAGCAGGGGCGTTTTCTCCAGCTCCTTTTTGGCGACCATCGATTGGGTATTGGGCATATGGCCGATCAGGATAAAGGCATCCAGCAGGCTTTGGTGGT
>JAFSBD010000184.1 GCA_017442025.1 Clostridia bacterium | reverse complement strand
CGCCATCACCATCTGCGGCATGGAGAATATCGACCCGGTCGGCGTTCATACCGGCGACTCTTTGGTGGTTGCCCCCATCATGACCTTAAACGACCATGACCTTAAGATGCTCAACGACAGCGCCATCAAGATCATTCGTGCGCTGAAGATCGAAGGCGGCTGTAACGTTCAGTTTGCCCTCAACCCCGAAACCAGCGAGTATTACCTCATCGAGGTCAACCCCCGCGTTTCCCGTTCCTCTGCGCTGGCCTCCAAGGCCTCGGGCTATCCCATCGCGCGGGTTACCGCCAAGATCGCCGTTGGTATGGCCTTGGAAGAGATCGCTATCGCCAATACCAACGCCGCCTTTGAGCCGCGCCTCGATTATGTTGTTGCCAAGCTGCCCCGCTTCCCCTTCGATAAGTTCCCCACCGCTCCCAATACCTTGGGCACCCAGATGAAGGCCACCGGCGAGGTCATGGGCATCGGCTCCAATCTGGAAGAATGCCTGCTCAAATCCGTTCGCTCGCTGGAGATCGGCGCATGCCATTTCCACCTGCCCAAGTTCGATTCCCTCACCGAGCAGGAACTGTTTGACTATATCAAAGAATTTAAAGACGATAACATCTTCGCCGTTTGCGAACTGCTGCGGCGGGGCGTGAGCGTGGCCGATCTTCATGAGGCCACCAAGATCACCGCTTATTTCCTGGAAGCCTTCGAGCGGATCGTTGGGATGGAGAAGAAACTTGCCGCCAATAAAGGCGATGTTGAGCTGCTCAAAGAAGCCAAGAAGATGGGCTTTGGCGATAAGTTTATTGCCCGCCTTTGGGAGATGAAGGAGATCGAGATCTATAACCTGCGGCGGGAGAAGGGGATCTTCCCGGTCTATAAGATGGTGGATACCTGCCATACCGATGCCTATATCCCTTATTTCTATTCCTCCTATCAGGGCGAAAATAAATCGGTGCTGACCGACCGCAAGAAGATCGTTGTTCTGGGCGCGGGCCCCATCCGCATCGGTCAGGGCGTGGAGTTCGATTATTCTACTGTTCATGCGGTAACGACCATTAAGAATTCCGGTTATGAGGCGATTATTATCAATAATAACCCCGAAACCGTTTCCACCGACTATACCTGCTCCGATAAACTCTACTTCGAGCCGCTGACCCCCGAGGATGTTATGAACATCATCGAGTTTGAAAAGCCCATGGGCGTTATCGCCTCTTTGGGCGGTCAGACCGCCATCAACTTGGCCGAGCCTTTGATGGAGCGGGGCGTCAATATTATCGGTACCGATTGCGCCGCCATCGAGCGCGCCGAGGATCGCGGCAGTTTTGAAAAGATCCTGCGGGATCTGGAAATTCCCCAGCCCAAGGGTCGCGCCGTTACCAAGATCGAGGACGGCGTTGCCGCCGCCGCAGAGATCGGCTACCCCGTTTTGGTTCGCCCCTCCTTTGTTTTGGGCGGGCGCGCCATGCAGATCGTTGCCGATGAAGCCCAGCTGCGCAACTATCTCAAAACCGCTGTTGAGATCGATGAGGACAAGCCCGTTCTGGTGGATAAATATATCTTCGGTAAAGAGGTGGAGATCGATGCCATCTGCGACGGGAAGGATGTATTTGTCCCCGGTATTATGGAACTGGTCGAGCGTACCGGCATCCATT
>JAFSBD010000183.1 GCA_017442025.1 Clostridia bacterium | reverse complement strand
CAATTGAAGTATATGAGCAACTTTATGGAGGCGGATGTGGATGCCGGCAAGAAGGTTATCATGACTGCCGACTATAATATGCAGCCTTGGAGCTATAAGGGTTGTTACGATACCACCAAGCTCACCGCTCTCAATGGCGGCGATGATTTCAACCACTTTGAAGAGACCACCACCAATTCCAATAATTCTTTGGATAACATCCTTGTCTCCGACAATCTGGATTATTTCTGGGATACCACCCGCGATAGCGGTATCTTTGTTACCGATTCCATCGCCAGCGATCACTCCCTGATCCACGGTTATATTCGGTTTAAAGACTAATAAAAAAGGCACGCCCTCGGGCGTGCCTTTTTTTTAGATTTCTTGCCGGCGTTGCGCGGCGAGCTGCGCTTTCAGCCTGCGGTTCTCTGCTTGTTCAACAAGGAGCAAAGAGCCGCCGAGAAAACCGGCGTAGATCGAAACATACCATAAAATATTCATAAGCTCCTCCTTTCCGGGCGATAAGGCCCGATCTCTGATGAGCTTATTATAAAACAAAGGCTGTCCGATAAAACGGACAGCCAAAATATTTTTTTTTAAACGATCAGGCGGAAGGCATTTTGGTGCACGTCGATATGCACCTCCTGCTGGGCACCGCCCGATTCACCGTCGAGGGTCCAGGTCTGGGGTTTGGCGGTTTTAATATCCACCGCCCCCGCATGGGTAAAAACAACATAGCGGGGATCGTATTTGCCCCGCACCAGCCCGTCGATGATGCCGCCCAGGTCGTTGAGGTTTTTGGGGTTGCGGATCAGCATCAGCTCAAACTCGCCGTCGTCCATCCGAACATCCAGGTTGTTGAGCTTAAAGAGCCCGCCGATGGAGGTGGAGTTGGAGATGGAGCCGAAAACAAACTCGCCCGCAAAGGTCTCGCCGTTGGCCTTAAATTCCGCCTCGAAGGGGGAGATGTTGCGAACTTCTTTGATCCCCTCCCAAAGATAGGCCGAATGGCCGAAAACATTCTTCAGCTTTTGGGGGGTGGAATAGGAGACGTTGGTAAAGGCGCCCAGAGAGGCAATATACGTAAAGTTGCGGCCGTTGAAACTGCCGATGTCGCAATACCGGGGCCAACCGCCCAGGATCAGGTCCATGCTCTTTTCCACTTTTTTGGGAAGCATAAAGGTGCGGGCAAAATCGTTGGTCGTCCCGGCGGGAACATAGCCCAGCGGGGCGGAGATGCCCATTTCCAGGATGCCGTTTAAAACTTCGTTGAGCGTACCGTCGCCTCCGCAGCAGATGATCAGGTCCTGCCCCTCGCCGTATTGACAGACAAATCGGGTGCCGTCCCCTTGCCGGGTGGTGGTCTGGGCGGAAACGCTATAGCCCTTCTTGCTCAGCCGATCGATGATCTCAAAGAGATCTTTTTTGGATTTTTTGGTCCCCGCCTTGGGGTTCACGATTACCAACGCGCGCCGAGTCAACCAAAGCATCCCCTTTCAAAAAACTTCTATATAATATATTATACCCATCTTATGGAAATTTCAATGGAAAAATTCTGAACAATGTGTTACAATCAAATAAATTGCACATTCTATCTATATGAAGAAAATGAATCTGCATGAAAAGTTTATTTGTTTTTCCACGGGCTTTGCAGGCTACCCTTTGCTGGAACTGCTCTGGCGGGGGCATACCCATTGGAGCATGGCGCTGGCGGGCGGAGTGGTTTTGCTTTTGCTTTATCCCGCCTGCAATGCAAAGCGGGTGCGGTTTATCTGCCTCAAGACCGCCGTTTGCATAACGGCGGTGGAGCTGCTTTTT
>JAFSBD010000182.1 GCA_017442025.1 Clostridia bacterium | reverse complement strand
CGGTCTGCCCATCGGCGCCGGCCTCGAGGATCTGGGCAAAGGCCTGCGTTCTCAGATCGGTACCATCTTCTCCACCTCTGTAAAAGGCGTTCGCTACATGGAGATGGCTGAGGGCTACATCCTGTCTCTGGCTCTGGATGCCAACAACGAAGTGATCGGCTACAAATTTGTCCGTCTGGGCAAAATGCTCGAGGACATCCGTCACGGCGCAGATCCCAAAACCGCTTACGAGAAAAACATCGGTACCTACGGCCGTTACGACGGTGCTGTTAAGTACATCGATCCTCGCGAAGAATAATTAGGAGAAGGAGGTAACTACTCATGGCAAAATTTGAAGGTCAGGCAAGAAGAATGCCCAAAATCGAGGCATGCCTTGCTGAATACGGTTGGAAAACCCTTGAGGATGCCGAAGCTCTGTGCAAAGAAAAAGGCATCAACGTTGAAGAGATCGTCAAAGGCGTACAGCCCATCGCTTTCGAGAATGCTGTTTGGGCTTACACCCTGGGCACCGCCATCGCACTGAAAAAAGGCTGCAAAGCTGCTGCCGATGCTGCTGAGGCCATCGGTCAGGGTCTGCAGGCATTCTGCATCCCCGGTTCTGTTGCTGAGCAGAGAGCCGTTGGTCTGGGTCACGGTAACCTGGGCGCAATGCTGCTGAGAGAAGAGACCGATTGCTTCTGCTTCCTGGCAGGTCACGAGTCCTTCGCAGCTGCTGAGGGCGCTATCGGTATCGCAAGAACCGCTAACAAAGCAAGAAAATCTCCCCTGCGCGTTATCCTGAACGGTCTGGGCAAAGATGCTGCATACATCATCTCCAGAATCAACGGCTTCACCTATGTTGAGACCGAGTTCGATTTCGCTACCGGCGAGCTGAAAGTTGTCCGCGAAGTTCCTTTCTCCGACGGCGACAAATCCAAAGTACGCTGCTACGGCGCCAACGATGTACTCGAGGGCGTTGAGATCATGAAAAAAGAGAAGGTTGACGTTTCCATCACCGGTAACTCCACCAACCCCACCCGCTTCCAGCATCCCGTTGCCGGCTCCTATAAGAAATGGTGCTGGGAAAACGGCAAGAAGTATTTCTCCGTTGCTTCCGGCGGCGGTACCGGCCGTACCCTGCATCCCGATAACATGGCTGCAGGCCCCGCTTCCTATGGTCTGACCGATACCATGGGTCGTATGCATGGTGATGCCCAGTTCGCAGGCTCCTCCTCCGTTCCTGCCCATGTTGAGATGATGGGCTTGATCGGTGCAGGTAACAACCCGATGGTTGGTATGACTGTGGCAGTGGCAGTAGCTGTATCTGAAGCTTTGAAGTAAGCGTAAGACCGCTGAAATGAGCGAAGACCGACAATAATAATGTAGGGACCTCTGAAAAGAGGTCCCTTTTTATGTCTTCACCATTTTTCACCCTTGGACGTATCGACATACGCCTCAAGGGTGAAGAAATGGCGATCTTCATCTCATTTGAGCGGTCTGATGAAGGTATAAAATATAGAATGAACTCTCGGGAGTTCCTTTTTCTATATATTTATCCTTTCCGTTGGTAATGTAATAATGTGTTTTTGTTTTTTTATGGCATAGTCAAGAGCGATTTTGGTGCCGCTTTTTCGGGTTATTGGGGCATTGGTTTCATCGTAATAGATGATGCAAAAGCGGCTATGATCGATCATTTCATAGTTACGCTCGACATAGGCGGCTTTGCCCGAACCGATTATATGTTCAGGATAGTATGTATCCTCGTAGTTCTCCAGCAAGTATTTTTTATAGTGCTCACTTATATATGGATATTCCGCCCGCACATAAACTCGCTTTATGTGCGGGTATTCTTCTTTTACTTTTGTAACGAGTTCAAGGCACAAACTATTAAATCGGCTTTTGCTCCCAAAAAGAAATGTATCAACATTTTCGTTCACAATCAGTCTCTCGATAATCTTTTTTAGTTTAAATTTTAGTTCTTCGGTTTCGTTCATATTTCTATGGCCCAAAAAACAGCAGGTGTTTAATTTCATAATCTTCACTCCAAAATATAATAGATATACCGTATATCCATTTACAACATTATAACACATAATACATCTAAAATAAATATACAATATATTTATTATGAGGTGAAATTATGGCTATCAAGAGTGTTTCTATCAGAATTGAAGAGGAAATGTTGAATAAGATTGCGTACATTGCTGATTATGAAGGAAGAAGCGTGAATAGTCAGGTGCTCGTTTTAATAAGAGAAAATATTAAAGCGTTTGAAGATGCCAACGGTACGATTGATGGCGAAATTACTCCCGATTCAAATGTCAAACCAACCCGTAAGTAAAAACACTCAAAGACAGGGGCCGGTTTTGAAATTTGGCACCATAAAAAGGAACTCCTTCGGGAGTTCCTTTTTATATTTACAAAATTTGCAAATGATGCTATACTGAAATTAAATAAAAGCAGATGGAGAGGAACATAACAGAACCGTCCCTGTGTGTTGCTGTGTGTTCGAGGTATAATAGTGAAAAAAATATGGATAGCATTATTGGGGATAATTGTTTTGATATGCCTCATAATGCTTGTGATTCAGTTTGAGAATAATTCCAAAAAGAAAGATTATTTGGATATCGCAGATGATATATTTCAAAGTAATTTCTCGCAATTATGTAATAATTTGAATGTTCAGGAATCCGAAGAAGTTTATGAAGAAAATGAAAAATGTGCGTATGTATGTTTTACGATGTTTAGCTTAACATCATTTTCGGAAAATGAAGAGATGAATAAGGTTGTCCATATTCTTTATGATCTTAGTGAGAAAAAAGCATTATACGATGAATTGGAAAGAACGAGCATCGATAAATTAAATAAGCTGAGTCATAATTTACAGGACAATGTGTTATTAAAGGATGTTCTTGAAGAATTAAGCAAATAATGTTTCACCCGCATCGTTATGATGCGGGTGGTTTTGATGGTTTAAATAAAAAAGAAATAACCCTCGGTGTTGCTGCTTTCTCTTCGCATCAACTGCCGAGGGTTATTTCATTTCGTGTGCAGGTTCCAACATGGTTAACCGCATTAACCTGGAGACGAGTTGCTTATTAACCGATTCCGACTTATTTCAAGGCATTTTCGTTAATTGTTTTTGTATGTCGATATTCTTTCTGTCGCCCAATCAATGATGAAAATCTGTTCTTCAGCCATCACCACACCGCAATACTCGTTGCCTTTGATCGCTGTTAACCGTTTGGAGCCTTCATAGTTGGAGAGATCTGCATGATATGTTTTTCCTTCGATGAAGAATTGCAGTTGGTTCTCGGAAGAATTCCAAGGGGATTGATGATTAACCACGCCGTTTTCCAATAAAGAATACCGCTCTTCCTTTAGTCCGATCGCTTCTTTGGTTTGTTCTTCGCCGGAGGCAATGTCGTAGATCCATAAGCGCCCAATTTCATATTGGCAGGTCCCCACAGCAACATCGCCGATAAGGCTTATTTGGTTTGCACCATGCATAAAAGTGGTTGCTTCTTTCAGCTTTTTGGTTGTAGTATCATAAATTAATGGATTTCCCGAATGACCGTAAATCAGAACTCGTTCTCCTGCTTTATGCAGTTTTGAATTGATTGGAATTTCACACAGAATCTTTTCTTCTTTCTGCGTTAAGTCCGCTTGGCAAAAATAGTTGATTGCGCGGTCGCTTTTTGTTCCCATGCGGGAATAATACAACATATTTTCTTCGAGGAATGCCGAATTGATTTCCATATCGATGAAGACACGCTTTGATTGCATGGTGGGGATATGGATAACATCCACAAATTGGGTGTCCTCATTTGCAATATGACCGAAAAAATAAAGTTTTTCACCGCCGAAAACCGGTAGGCCGTAGTATTGTTGCGTTCGAGGTTGCAGAACCACCCAATCTGCACCGGTGTCCAGATTCTTTGCCAAATAGTGGGTGTCATTATGGGCATAGAGAATCGATCCGTAAAGGCCGAGCATTTTTCCTTTTTCTAAAATACAAACAGCATTTTTGCCCTCATTTGCTGACATATAATAGAGTTTTTCTGTATCGTTAAATTGAAAATATACGCGGTCTTTATATATTTCGACTTGAGTTTTCAAGGTTCTTCCTGCATCTTTTCCGGCGCTGATCCCTTCTTGCGCAATGCTATCGGAAAGGCTTGTCGGATTGTCGTAATTCGCTTTCTTTTGTTTAGAACAGCTGCTAAAAAGAAGGCTTGAAATCAGTAATAAAGCGATCCATTTTTTCATTCCCAAGTTCTCCCGCCAATTAGAAAAACACGATAAATTTTTTATTTTGAAACTAAAAAAGAAATAACCCTCGGTGTTGCTGCTTTCTCTTCGCCTCAACTGCCGAGGGTTATTTCATTTCGCTTGCAGGTTCCAACATGGTTAACCTCGCTTTCTTTGGTTTGGCTCATGATTCTTCTTGGCGGTTGCGGCTGTTTCCAAATCCTTCCTAAAAATTTCATTTTAAAAATGTCTGTCTTCCTCCCGCACTACGGTGCGGCTTTAAAGCGGGCAACCTTTCATGAGCTTTTTGAGGAATGTTCTCTTCCTTTTCTGATTTAAGGATACCATAGTTTTCGGTTTCTTTCAATTCGCATATTTTCCAAAATATTTTGCTTTGTTTTATGCAATAAATAGAAATTGCATTTACCGGATTGACAAGGAACTTTTTTCTTTGCTATAATATAATAGTCGGGTGCTTAAAAAAGCGCCCAATTTTTTATATGAAGGGATGCATCCATGACCACCTTTCAAAAGCTGGACCGTTTGACCGCCCTTGCAAAAGGGGATGAAAATTTAAGAAAACGCCTGCTGGCGACCCGCCATTCGGAAGATGCCCTTTGGGATTTTTGCCTTATTGCGCAAGAGGCGGGGGTAGAACTTTATGCCGGCGAGCTTTTTGCGATCGGCGAGGAATATTGCGATAACCAATGCAAAAGCACCAACGGTGGGAATCCATCCCCCTATGAAACCTTCAACGATGCTTATGAAAATTTTATAACTTCTATTGAGTAACAAAACCTCATGCCATAGGGCATGAGGTTTTGTTGTTTATTGATAGAATTTTTCGGCGATCCTTACTGCGCCGATGGCGTCGGCGGCGTAATGATCGGCATGGATCATGGCGGCGTATTCTTCGGTCAGCACCGCACCGCCGACCATCACCTTAATGGTGGGATCAGCCGCGCGAAGTTGACGGATGGTTTCGGCCATGGCGGGGACCGTGGTGGTCATGAGGGCGCTTAGCCCCACCAACTTGCAATTCCGCTCCAAGGCGGCCTGAACGATGGTTTCGGGGGAAACATCCCGCCCTAAATCGTAAACGGTAAAGCCATAGCTTTCCAGCATCACCCGAACGATATTTTTGCCGATATCATGGATATCTCCCTGCACGGTGGCGAGCAAAACGCTATGGCCGCTTGATGCGGCGGCGGGAAGCTTTTCTTTGACCTGCTCAAAGGCGGCGTTGGCCGCTTCGGCGCTCATCAGCAGTTGGGGGAGGTAGGCCTTTTTTTGCTCAAAGGCCGCGCCGATCTCATTGAGGGCAGGGATGATCTGCTCATTAATGACCGCCAGCGGCTCCATTTCCATCAGCGCGGCGCGGGCGGCGGCAGAGGCTTCCTCCTTCATCCCCTTGAGGATGGCATAAGGGAGATCCACCCTTTGGGGGGCGGATGTTTCGGCGGGAGCGGCGTTATCGGCATAGCGGATATAGCTTTCGCAGGCGGGATCCATATTATGGAGCGCGCGGAAGGCGAACCATGCGTCCATCATGGCCGCCGAGAAGGGGTTCATAATGGCGCAGTTGAGCCCCCGCTCCATGGCGCAGGTAAAGAAATTGGAATGGATCTTTTCCCGCGCAGGCAGACCGAAGGAGATATTAGAAACGCCCAGGGAGGTATAAAATCCATCCTCCCGCAAAAGGCGTACCGCCTCCAAGGTGGTCAATGCGCTCATGGGGTCGGAGGAGACCGCCATCGCCAGCGGGTCAACGATCAGATCCTTTTTGGGGATCCCATAATCCGCCGCCTTTTGGGCAATCTTCCGCGCGATGGCCAGGCGGCCCTCGGCGGTGGCGGGGATGCCGGAGCGGTCCATGGTGAGGGCGATGACCGCCCCGCCGTATTTTTGCACCAGCGGGAAGATGGCCTCCATGCTCTCCGCCTCGCCGTTGACCGAATTGATCAGCGGCTTTCCGTTATAGATCCGCATAGCCTCGGCCAGCACTGCTGGGTTGGAGGAATCCAACTGCAGGGGCAGGTCGCAGACCGCCTGCAGGGCGCAAACGGCTTCTTTCATCATTTTTTGTTCGTCGATCTCCGGCAGGCCCACATTGACATCCAAGATCTGCACGCCCGCATCGGCCTGACGAATCCCTTCATTGAGGATATATTGGAGATCCCCCTGCCGCAAGGCCTCTTTGAGCTTGGGCTTGCCGGTGGGGTTGATCCGCTCCCCGATCAAAAGGGGAATGGCGCCGACCTCCACCCGATGGGTATAGGAGGAAACGACTGTCTTTTCCTTTTTTTCGGGCAGGGCATAGGGGAGTCGGTCGGTGCGCTCAATGAGGGCGCGGATATAATCCGGGTTTGTCCCACAGCAGCCGCCCAAAATGCAACCGCCCTTTTGGGCGATTTGCTCCATGGCGGCGGCAAATTCTTCGGGGCCGACGGTAAAGACGGTTTTTCCATCCTCCACCTTGGGCAGGCCCGCGTTGGGATTGACGATGATGGGCAGGCCGGTTTCCGCCGCCAACTGCTCCACCAGCCCCAGCATCTGGGCAGGGCCTAAGGAGCAATTGATGCCCAGGGCATCCACTCCCAGCCCCTCCAGCAGGGCGACCATGGCGGCGGGATCGGCACCGGTCATCAACTTGCCGCTTGCGTCATAAACATTGGTAACAAAGATGGGCAGATCGGTCTGCTCCTTGGCGGCCAGAACCGCGGCTTTGGTCTCATAGCTATCGTTCATGGTCTCGATCAGGATCAGATCGGCGCCCAGCTCCGCCGCCAGCTTCATATTGGCGGCATAAAGCGCAACCGCCTCCTCAAAGGGCAGATCGCCCAAGGGCTGCAATAGCCGACCGGTGGGGCCGATATCAAAGGCGATATAAGCATCCTCCCGCCCGCGGACGGCCTCTTTGGCGCAGTCCATGGCGGCGCGGATCATCTGCTGATAATTTTCATATTTATCCCGATTGATACCGAAGGTATTGGTTTTGATGATGTTGCATCCCGCATCCAGATAGGCGCGGTGCAGGGCGATAATCTTTTCGGGATGGGAAAGGTTCCAGCTTTCCGGCGGAGAGCCGGGCTCCAGCCCCATCTGCTGCAGCACCGTTCCGGTGCCGCCATCGAAATATAGACGTTTGGTTTGAATGAGTTTACGGATCATTGCATTATCCCCATGATTGCGGTGATGGACTTTTGGGGTACCATCAGCGTATTTTTTGTTAAGGTGATGCCGATGCGGTCGGCGCGCAGAAATTGCAGGAGCGCTTGTTGCATGCTCAAGGGCAGGTCGCCGTAGCCCGGGCTGAACCGCGGTTTGCAGGTAAGCTTCCCCTTGATCTGCGCCTCGGCGGCATCGCAGGCGGCCTCGGCCAGGGCGGAGGCCAGCCCGTCGGTGATAAAATGGCGGGCGGAGGATTGGGCGGAAAGGCGCAACAGCAACCGATCCACCTCCAGCCCCAAGGTAACGGCAATGAGAAAGGCCTCCTTGCAACCCGAAAGGTTTTTGGCAAGGTTTTTGCTTTGAATGAGCCCAAAGCCTAAGTCCACGCCATCCTCCTGCCAAAGGATGGGCACCCTTTGGGCGCACCAGCGGCAATTTGCCGCCTCTTGGAGGGCGGCCATCTGCTCCTGCAGATGGGGGATCTCTGCGCCCTTTGGGATCTGCAGGCGGGCGTGAAGCTCCCCTTGGGCGGGGCGCAGAACAGCGGATTCAATGGCGCCGATCATTTAAGGATCTCCGAGAGATTTCTTTGGATGGCGGCGGCCACCTCGGGCTTATTCATGGAATAAACGTGCACCGCATGGATGCCGTTGGCATAAAGATCGATGATCTGCTCGGTGGCATAGGCGATGCCCGCCTGCATCATGGCGGCAGGATCATCGCCAAAGCGATCGACAATGCGGATAAACCGCTGGGGCAAAGCATTGCCCGAGATGGAGCAGATCCGCTTGATCTGGTTGGCGTTGGTAACGGGCATGATCCCTGCTACAACAGGCACATCTACGCCGATCTTATAAAGGCGGTAGAGGAAATTATAAAGAATATTATTATCAAAGAACATCTGGGTGGTGAGAAATTCACAGCCCTTTTCCACCTTGATCTTCAGGCTCTCCAGATCCGCGGCACTATTGGCGCTTTCGGGATGACCTTCCGGGTAGCAAGCACCGCCGATGCAAAAGCCGCCGAAGGCGCGGATCTCTTCCATCAGGTCGCTGGCGTAGCGGTAGGAAAGGGCATCGGCCTTCATTCCATCGGGCAGATCTCCGCGCAGGGCCAGAATATTTTCGATCCCCATCTCCTTAAGGGCGGTCAGCTGGGCGTGGATGGTCTCGCGGGTGGCAGAGATGCAACTCAGGTGCACCAAGGGAGTGGTGCCGCAGCCTTGAAGGGCTTTGGCGATATCAAAGGTAAATTGAGAGGTGCCGCCGCCCGCACCGTAGGTAACGCTGATATAGCTGGGGTCCAGCGCGGCGATGGCGGTAGCCGCCGCAGAAACATCCCCAAAGGTCGCATCGCTTTTGGGCGGGAAGACCTCGAAGGAGAGGCTGGGCCGCGCTTGGCTGATAATTTCGGAAACTTTCATCTTAAAAACCTTCTTTCTTCATCCATGATAGCATACCCGAACCCACTTTGCAAGGGCATAATCGAGGGAAAAGGCGCATAGAGACTACCATGAGATTATCGGAACTTTTTCGGCAATGTTGCGCCGCCTCCTATCGGCAGGTGGAAAACGGAGCGGATTATGCCCTGCGGCGGGAGGGCAACACCCTCTATCTCTTTTTCG
>JAFSBD010000181.1 GCA_017442025.1 Clostridia bacterium | reverse complement strand
GGATCTACCAAAAGATCTATGAGACCCAATCGGGCAGTCTGGAGGAGGAAGTATGAGCAAAAAAGAAACCAAATCCCTCCCCTTCTTCGGCATCGGTAAGGTGCTCCCCTTTTTGAAAAAATACCGCGGCGCGGTGGCCATCATGATGGTCTGCGGCCTGCTGGGCAGTGCCATGGACGTGGGCATCCCCCTCTTTCAGCGCTATGCCCTGGATCATTTCATCGGCAGAAACACCCTCGACGGCATCTGGCTTTTCGCCCCGGGGTATTTTGCCGCCATCCTGGCGGCGGGCGGTGCCAACTATATCTCCTGCGCCTACGCCACCATTATCGAGGTGCGGGTGTTGCGGGATCTGCGCAACGCCGCCTTCAACCACCTGCAGACCCTTTCCTTTTCCTATTTCAATCAGAACAGCGTGGGCTATATTCATGCTCGCGTGATGAGCGATACCGGCCGTATCGGCACGCTGGTTTCTTGGCGGCTGGTGGATTGCGTTTGGCATGGCTCCTACCTTTTGGGCACCATGGGCGTGATGCTGGCCATCAATGCCAAGCTTGCCCTGCTGGTGATGGCGATTTTGCCCCTCATCATTTTGCTTTTCTCCCTCTTCCAAAAGAAGCTGATCAAGGTCAATCGGGAGATTCGGGAGATCAATTCCACCATCACCGGGGATTTCAACGAAGGGATCACCGGCGCAAAGACCGTCAAGAGCCTGGCCATCGAAGACCAGATGCAGGAGCGTTTTTGCAAGGATACCCAAAATATGCGCCGCAAGACGGTTCGTTCGGCGCGGCTGCGGGGGCTTTTCGGTGCCACCATGAACCTGGCCTCCTCCATGGCGTTGGCCATCGTTCTTTGGAAGGGCGGCTATATCGCCCAAAGCGAGGTGGGCACCTTCTCCATGTTTATGAGCTATGCCCAGGGCATGATGGAGCCGGTGCGGTGGATGATCGATGTCATCACCGACCTCATCACCACCCAGGTCAACATCGAGCGGCTGACCAACCTGCTGGAGACCCGCTCGGACGTTACCGACCGCCCCGCGGTGGTGGAAAAATATGGCGACAGTTTTGAGCCCAAGACCGAAAATTGGGAGCCCATCCGCGGGGATATTGCCTTTCGGGATGTGGACTTTATGTACCCCGACGGAGACGAATATGTTTTAAAGGATTTTAATCTCACCATCCCCTTCGGCACCAATCTGGCCATCGTTGGGGAAACGGGGGCAGGAAAATCCACCCTGGTAAACCTCATCTGCCGCTTTTTCGAGCCCACCCGCGGGCAGGTTCTGATCGACGGCAAGGACGCCCGCGACCGCTCCCAGCTTTGGCTCCATTCCGCCATCGGGTATGTTTTGCAGACGCCCCATCTCTTTTCGGGAACGGTGCGGGAAAACCTGCTCTACGGCAACCCCAACGCCACCGAGGAGCAGATCGCCAAGGCCTTAAAATTAGTGGCGGCGGACGAAGTGGTCGCCCGCCTGGAAAAGGGCTTGGATACCGATGTTGGCGAAGGGGGCGACCTGCTCTCCACCGGCGAGAAGCAACTGCTCTCCTTTGCCCGCGCGATTTTGGCCGACCCCCGCATCTTAGTTTTGGATGAGGCCACCGCCTCGGTGGATACCCTCACCGAGCAAAAGATCCAATCGGCCATCGATACGGTGATTCGCGGGCGGACCTCCATTGTTATTGCCCATCGGCTCTCCACCGTGCGCAATGCGGATCTCATTTTGGTGGTCAAAAACGGCAAGATCGTGGAGCAAGGGAAACACGCCGACCTGCTGGCCGCGCGGGGCTACTATTATAAGCTCTACACCCGCCAATATGAGGATGAGGCAACACACGCTATTCTGAATTAACTTACGCCAAGCGCCCTTTGCAGCGATATAAATCCCGAGCGGGATTTATATCATATCGAAATTTTGCATGGCAAAATTATATCGAATTTGCAAACGGCAAATATATCGAATCGGCAGGATGCCGATATCTCGACTCCAACACAAATCATTTGTGTTGGAGTACAATTAAATTGTACTCGTAACATCCGCAGAGCGGCTGTACCAATTCATTTGGGTCGTACCAATTGAATTGGGTTAGTTCAATTAAAGTGTACTATTTTTGCGTTGCAGATTATTTATACAAATCAATTGTACTGCTGCGGGTGGCCAAGGATGTCCACCCCTACAAAAAAAGAGCGGTAAAAACTTGCGTTTTTACCGCTCTTCTTGCAATTTTATTTGATCTCCTGCTCCAGATCGCGAAACAGGTCGGAATGGAAAAATTCTTCGATCGTTATATCCAGACCGTCGCAGATTTTTTTGATGGTTGAAACGGTCGTCCCCTTATTCCGCTCACTGACAATATTATTCAGCGTAGATTGGGTAATGCCGCAATGATTGGCAAGTTTATTCACCGTGATGCAATGTTGCTTGCAAAGCTCCAAAATGCGCAGTCGAACGGCTTCTCCAACGGTCAAACTCCTCTCCTCCTAACTCAAATGAATTAATATTAGTTTATCCATGATGAGTTAAAAAGGTTACCTCAATTGAGTTGACATTTAAAAAGATGTGCATTATACTGATGCTATTAACTCTTTTGAGGTGAATTGTGAAGGCGTGTACTTTTTTCGGGCATCGAAATGCCCCTTCCGCGATCGAACCTGTTTTGCGGTCGACGATCATTCATTTAATCAAACATCACGCAGTTTCGTTGTTTTATGTTGGAAACCAGGGACAATTTGATTCCATGGCACAAAAGATCCTGCGCGATCTGACAAGGATTTATCCCATCCACTATGAGGTGGTGCTGGCTTATCTCCCCAAGGAACAAGGGAAACCTTATGAGCAAGTTTCAGATACTTTGGTTCCCGATGGGATAGAATCGGTGCATCCGCGCTACGCCATCGTTTGGCGAAACCGATGGATGATTGAAAAAAGCGATTATGTGATCTCTTATATCCGCCATTCTTATGGAGGCGCTGCGCGCTTTACTACCCTTGCCGAAAGGAAAAAGAAGGAAGTTATAAAAATATAATAACAATGAAAAGAGAACATTCTTCCGAATGTTCTCTTTTTTATTATACGATTTGGTTTTGAGAATGCCCATCAAAAAAGCTTTCAATATTTTTGGCGATGGTGGCAACGCATCGGGCGCGGGATTCAAAACTGCCCCAAGCGTTATGGGGGGTAAGCAAAACATTGTCATACCCCAGCAGTTCATAGAAAGGATGGTTCTCGCTGAAGGGCTCCTCGGTATAGACATCGCACCCAAGGCCTCCCAGCCGCCCCTCCTTGATGGCATCGGCCAATGCCCGCTCATCCGTTTCCGCGCCGCGGGCGGTATTAATGATAATGGCGGTCTTTTTCATCATGGCGATCCGCTCCCGATTGATAAGGTTGCGGGTCTGATCGGTCAGCGGCAGGTGGATGGAGATAATATCGCTCTCTTTGCAGATGGTATCGATATCCGCCAGGGGGAATTCCCCTTCCTGCTTGCGGCGATACATCAGCACCTTGCAGCCCATCGCCTTGGCGATCTCGGCTACCCTTCCGCCGATCCCGCCGCCGCCCAAAACGCCCCAGGTCATGGCGGCAACGTCATGGAAGACCGGCGATAGCCGATTAGCTACCCCCGAGGCGGAATACTCCCCGGAATGGACAAACGCCCGATACTCCCTTAGATGGGTCACCAGCGCCAGTGCCATAGCCACCGATAATTGGGCCACGCTTTCGCTGGAATAGCCCGGGACATTGCAAAGGGCGATGCCTCTCTCGCGGCAGGCCGCAAGGTCAATATTATCATAGCCGGTGGCGGCCTCGCAGATCAGCTTCAGCCGTTCGGCTTTCGCAAGGGCATCGGCGGTGATCTTCACCTTATTCTGGATGATCACATCCGCATCTTTGATCCGCTCGGCCAAAAGCGCAGGCGGCGTATTCTCATAGGCGGTCAGTTCCCCCAACGCCGCGATGGGCGAAAGGTCGATATCCTCCCCTAAGGTACTTTTATCCAAAAGAACGATCTTCATTTAATTCCAACTTTCTTTTTTGATACTTCCATTATAACAAAAATAATTGTTTGTTCAATGATTTTATAGTATAATGTTGGTTGAGGTGAGAAAAATGTTTTTATTTCGCTCCAAAGAAGAAAAGGAATTGGATTTTATTTTGCAGGAGTTGAAAAACTTCCTATCCAATAACTACAAAGATCAAGCCCATCACTGCCGCAAGCTGCTGGGCGAAAAAAGCGAAGAATATTTTCAAGCGGGGAAAATTTCCAAATCGCAATACAATCGGTACCAGCAACTCTACCGCCACTATACTACTATAATGAAAGATTATCATCATTAATTGCCAAGTGCCCTTGAGAGCACTTGGCAGCGATATAAATCCCTTGCGGGATTTGCGATATACTTTAAAAAGTGCGATATAGAACCTTTCGGTTCTGCGATATTTTTGCACGCCGAAGGTGCTTCGGCGTGCAAAAGTGAAAGAAAAAGGATCTATATCATATCCCGCAAAATATAAAAATCTCTCAACCAAGCCATTAGCTCGATTGAGAGACTTTTTTATTATAATATATTTTCAATAAACCGTTGCAAAAGGGTTGCCACTTCGGCGCGGGTGGCGGAGCTTAAGGGCTCCAGATAGTTAATAATGCCGTTGGACTTTCCTTTGATCAGCCCGACCTGCACCGCCCATTGCACATCCGCCAACCCCCAAGAGGGGATCTTCCCCGCATCGGGGAAGGAGGAAACCGAGGCGCGGTCGGAGGTATCCACCCCTTTTTCTTGGCGGGCATAGCGGGCAAAGAGCACCGCCAGCTCCACGCGGGTGATGGGCGCTTGGGGATCAAAACGGCCCTCGCCCTTGCCTTGAACAAGGCCGTTTTCGGCCGCCCAAAGAACCTCATCATAATACCAATCGGTGGCTCGAATATCGCGGAAGGGGTTTTGCCCGCTATGGGCAGGCTCGCCCTCCATCCGATAGAAGAGGGTTACCAATTCGGCGCGGGTCATTTGATCGTTGGGCGCAAACTTCCCTTCGCCCTTGCCCTTCATCAGGCCATTCTCCACCGCATACTCCACCATCGGCGCAAACCAATCGGTGGATCGAACATCGCTGAAGCTCGCATTCGTTCCCGCCGCAGGCAGGGTGACGGTAACGCCATCATAGGTAACGGTATAGGTGCCGTTGCCCAAATAGGTATAATAGGTATCCGCCAAAGGCAGATAGCAGGTTCCATGCCTGGAGCAGGTTACCGCCAGCATGGCATCGGAGGTCAGCTTGCCATTTTGATCAAATACCGGCGCGTAACCGGCATTGGCCAAAGAAAGGGTTTCGCAACCGCCCAAAAAGAGCTGAACCCAGTGGTGCTTATAGAGGGAATTTGCATCATAATAATAGCCCATTCCCATATGCTTGAAGCTCAGATAAGGCCGGCCGGAATCCTTTTGGAGAATGTTGGCGCGATGGCCTTCGCTATCCATCCAAGCCTCCACCACCCATTCGGCATCGGTTTGGCCGCCCGCGATATTCTCGCCGGCGCACCAATAAGAAATTCCGTTCAAAACGGTGAAGCAAGAGGTATTGTCGGGTCGGGTGTGCTCCATTTTATCAACAATCTCTTTCGCGCGCACCTGCGCGGCATCATCCAATGCGCCGAAGGTGGAGAAGGGATCCATCCCTCTCTTTCTTCGCTCGGCGTTGGTTAATTTTAAAACTTGCCATTCTTCGTTACTTGCATAGCTCGGTTGCTCTGCGCGGGTTGCAAAGGGGACTGCAATCAGCAGGGTCAAGATCATGCATAGGGTAACGCTTGTTCGCATCATACGTTTCATTTCTAACGTCTCCCTTCGGTAATAAATATATATTATATATATACGCGCCCGCGTTGTCAATCCTTTCATTCATTATTTTACCATTGACAAACCGACCCTTTCGTGGTATGATTGTAACATCTTGTAACTATTTTGTAACTATTTGAAAGGGAGGTGCGGCAGATGGCGCGGGCATTTCGAAGCGTTTTGATCGCGATTTTAAGCGTGATCTATTCCATCGGTCTGTTTATTTATAAAACCGGCTGGGTAATCGAATCCATCTTTATCGGGCTGTTTAAAATTACCCTTCTGCCCATCCTGCGGTTTTTAAGCAAATGCACCCCCCGCAACATTTATAACTTTATCAACGGCACCGGCGAGCGGGTGATCGCGGTGGCCACTTGGATCTACGTTCATACCCTCAAGCTGACCGTTTGGGCGGCGCATAGCATTGTTTCGGATTTCTGTATGTGGGCGCCGGTCTTCAGCCTGCTGGGTGTTTTGACCATCGTGATCTTCTTCCAAAGCCATACCATCGCCCTGGAAGCAACGGTGGACGGAAATGTGGTCTCCTATGTAACCGACGAAAAGGAGTTCACCGGTGCCATCACCCAAGTGGAGGAGGATCTGGCCGAGACCCTGGGCGAAAACTATTGCATGTATACCGCGCCGGAATATCAGTTTGTTTTAGTCAAGAAAAATCGCCTGGCGGATGAGGAAAACCTCTACGCCCAGGTCTACCGCGCCGTTACCGAAGAGATCGGCCATCATTACGGCCTTTATGTCGACGGTGTTTTGGTCGCCGCCGCCGAAAAGCAGGAGACGATCGAAACCGTTCTCAATGAGCTGAAAAAGCCCTATGAAACGGGCGTAAAGGATGAGCGCGTGGAGTTTGTCAGCAATGTGGATGTCCGCACAGGGCTTTTTGCCCCCGACTCCATGGTGGATGAAAATGAACTGCGGGCCCTTTTTGAAGGCTCCACCGACCCCCAGTACTATACCATCGAAGAGGATGATTACCTCAGCGATATCGTTGAAAAGACGGGCGTTTCCCGCCAGATGCTCTATTATCTCAACCCCGAGCTGGACGAGCGGCGGTTGATCCCCGGCCGCAAGATGCTGATCTCCGAGCCGGATATCTACCTGGGCGTCAAGGTGGTGCGTACCATCAATTACGACGAAGAGATCAACTATTCCACCAAGCGCATCGAGGATAGCTCGATGTATGTCAACCAGACCAAGGTGAAAAAGGCCGGCCAAAAGGGCAATAAGAACATCACCGCTGAGGTTACCTATATTGACGGCGTAAAGACCTCCACCAAGATCATCTCCTCGGTGATTACCAAAGAGCCGGTAACCCGCGAGCTTTACGTAGGCACCAAAAATTATCCCAACTCCTTCTCTTCCCTGGCAGGCACCGGCGCATTTATCCGCCCCATCAGCGGCGGCTTTACCTCCTGCCCCTACGGCGGGTATCGGGGCCATAAGGGCATCGACCTGACCATGAGCGGAGCCTACGGTAAGGCCATCTACGCCGCGGCAGGCGGTACGGTCATTAGCGCAGGATGGCACGGCGGCTACGGCAAATGCGTCAAGATCCGCCATAGCAACGGCTATGTTACCCTCTATGCCCATATGAGCAGTATCCTGGTCTCGGCGGGCGATACCGTTGTGCAAGGTCAGCAGATCGGCCGCATCGGCTCCACCGGTAACAGTACCGGCCCCCATCTCCACTACGAGATCATCGTCAACGGCACGCAGATCAACCCCGCCCGCTATGTATAATGAAATCATAACTACCGGCCGTGCCGGTAGTTTGCACTGCCCCCTTAGGGCATAATGCCGGCAGGGCCTATAGGCCCGCCGAAAAGTTTGCCAACCGCAACACTTTCACCGGCTTGCCCCTAAAGGGGGCTTTGTATTAGCCT
>JAFSBD010000014.1 GCA_017442025.1 Clostridia bacterium | reverse complement strand
CCAACCGATCGGTGGGTACAATGCGATGGGCCCAAAAACTGTTTTTTTCATAAAATTGATCCAGGTCTGCGGCAATTTCTTTCTTCTTATCCAATAAATCTTCCTGAGAAATCAAATCCAATCGGTCGGTAATGCCGGCAGCAAACCGCGTCATAAAGAAAAGATCCGCACCCACAACTGCCACAACCAACGAAATTAAGATTCCAAAACTGATAAACGTCCGTTTCATGCCAAATCCCGCTTCACCAAAAATGTTTTTCCTTTATCATCGATTGTCAACATGAAAACGTCCTTCAGCAAAACCTGATACCCTTTTAAGATTCCCGCCAATTGCTTATGATCTACGCCTTTCATCTTCATGTTGCGATCCACACAATGACCGTCCATAACAATAATTGCAGGAATCCCTCCGCTATCCGCAACAGGTATATTCATGTCTTTGGCAGTAGGCGGAGCCATCTGCGGTTTTGGGATAATCGACAATGTTCCGTTGGTTTCCAAAACCGCCATTTGAATATCCTCAATTGCCAGAATTCCGCTACCGCGCATTGCCTCCATAATGTCCTCCATTGAAACACGTGTGCGTAACAGTTCATTTTGATGGATCTTGCCTTGATAGATTAAAAGAACCGGTCTGCCATAAAAAAAGGCGCGAAACCGCAAGGACTTTAAGGTAAAAAAAGACATCAGCAATTCCAAAGCCGCCATCAAAAACATAGGGATAATCCCCCAAACCAACGGAATATTCAGATCCTGTAAAGGCAACGCCGCCAATTCCGACATCATGATGGTAACCACCAATTCCGAAGGTTGCAATTCTCCGATCTGCCGCTTGCCCATGATTCGAACCGCCACGATCACCGCGCAATATAGGATAATGCAGCGCATCACACCAACCAACATATCATCTCACCTCCACTTTATTTTCGGCCGCATTTTCCTTAATATTCAAATTAAAAAATCTGCTGTCGGAAGGAGATCCGACAGCAGATTTTGTTACTGCGCTGTATTCAATTGAGCCAACCGCGCTTGCAAAGCTTCCACATACTCTTCAAATGTAACATCCATTTTATAAATTTCTGTTGCAACATCCACACCCACATAGCGATAATGCCAGGGCTCAAAATTATAGCCCGTAATGGCTTCATCGCCCTTGCGGTAACGTAAAATGAATCCGTATTCATGGGCATGGGCAGAAAACCATTTATACTCATCGGTATATTCATAGTTTTCATGGAGGCAGTCATACTTATTAACAATAGAAGGGATGCATACATCTGCAGCCAAACCGGTCTGATGCTCGCTGGCGCCCGGAGGAGCGGAATATTGATTCGTCAGGCGAATAGCCTCCTCCTCCGAATAGCCCTGATTTTTATACCTGGATACTTTTCCATAGTAAATGTTATATTGAGTAGAATAAGAACGGTATCCGGAGTACAAAACATAATTGTAGCCCGCGCTCTTCCCCGCAGAGATCAATTGACGCAATGCAGATGCAGTAACGTCATTGAGACGATGATCTCCGTTATAGGAAGTAAGATTCAAGCCGTTAAAATCCTTGCCAATGCGGTGATCGCGGTTAACAAGCAGCATAAACGGGTCGTTCAGCATCGTTTCGATCTCTTCTTTGGTCATCGTTGCAATAACCGCATTACCAACATACCCTGCAGAGCCGTCTGCAGGCTTGGGTGCCGGTTGCTCAACAGGCTTCTCCGCAGGCTTTTCCTCCGGCACTTTTTCCGATTCATCCGGCTTTTCCTGCTTTCCTTCATCCGGATTTTGCTCCTTTTCAGGTTGCTTTTCGGGTTCTTTTTCCGATTCATCCGGCGTTTCTTGCTTACCTTCATCCGGCGTTTGCGCATCGGTGGGTTGCTGCTGACTCTGAGAATTCTCGCCCGATTCCTCCTTGGGATCTTCCCCATCCAGCATCGACCACACCAATCCTGTGGTAAGAATGCCCGCGCAAAGGATTCCCGCTACGATTGCTACAATATACTTATTTTTCACCCTATATTCCCCCTTTTGAAAGGTTTTATTGAACTATGAAAAAACAAACAAATTACTACAAAATTAAATGGTCTTCTTTTTTTACTACCGTTGCCATTTTAGCCTTCGGTCTCCTGATCGTTTTTTTCATCACACCGCAAAAACAAATTAATGATCCGACACCAACGCCAAATGAACTACCCCTAAAACCAAACCAAGAGGGATACTATACCAACACCGCTTTCAGCAGATTGATAGAAGAAAACCTTTCCGAGCTTGGTTTT
>JAFSBD010000180.1 GCA_017442025.1 Clostridia bacterium | reverse complement strand
GTAACGCCGTTTTCGGGCAGGGCTTTCGCCATCGCCTCGGGGGAATGGGTCATAGTATCCCCTCCCAGATAGCCATGGATATGCTGATCGATAAAGCCGGCGGAAAGATACAATCCGCCCCCATCGGTTACCTGCTCCAGCCCCGCAGGGATGGTATCGGCAAAGCCGCGAATCTTTTCATCATAAAGAAGGACGGTTTGGGGCAGGATCTTGCCGCCCCGAACGATTTTGACATTTTTAATTGCTTTCATAAATTCCTCTTATTTTCTCAAACTTTTTTCAACCACCTTGACCACCTGAAAGATGGCGGCGGAGGCAATGGCATTGGCCAGAAACTCAATAATAAAGTTGGGCGCGATCATGACGCAGATCATGGCGAAAAAGGCTCCCATGGAAGTCCCCTCGGCAACCACGCCGAAGCCCCCTTCGGGATTGGAAACAAAATAATCCACCAGCAGCGAACAGCCCGCAACAAAAAAGCCGGTATTGATGATCGGGGTTGCCACCGAGGCGGTAACGATGGCCGCAAACGGATTCTTTTTGGAGATCCATTTATAGAGCCAGCCTGCGGCGTAACCCGCCAGCCCGGTCTTGCCAAAACAGATCAACAACGCCATGATCGGAGAATAACCCATGATCCCCTGGGCCATGGGGGTAAATAATGTCATCAACCCGCAGGCCAGGCCCAAAATCAGACCGCCGGTCGGGCCCAGCAACGCCGCACCGACAACGATCGGAATGAGGGTAAGATTAATCCCCGCAACAACGGGAATAAAATTTCCGATATATTGCAAAACAACAACAACGGCCAACAGCAATCCCAGCTGCGCCAGATACAATACTTTTCCTCTTGCTTTTCTTTCCATTTTCTTTTTCTCCTTTCGGGACTCTACCCGATGCTGACGCCCCAACCTCTGTTGGGTGCATCGCAGTTCAAAATATTTATGCTATGCGCGAATGCGCTTAACACACTTTCGTTTTTCGGGTCTTTTCATAGATGACCCGCAACCCTTTCAGGGTCAAAAAGGGCTGACTTTGGATTTCCGCTCCGCAAAGGGGAAGAATCAGCGAAGCAGGGCCGCCCGTTGCAAAGATCGCGGCACGCCCCATCCCCTCCAAGGCGGAGAATTTTTCGATAAATCCATCGATGGCCATGGCATGGCCCCATAAAACGCCGCTTGAAATGCAATCGGCGGTATTCTTGCCCATGGCGTCCCTGGGAGAAAGGGCCACCATCGGCAATTGGGCGGTGGCGTTGCGCAATCCTTCCAAAGAGGAGCGGATGCCCGGCAGAATCGCACCGCCGATCAGTTCTTTTTTATCGTTGAGGGCAAAGACCGTTGTGGCGGTGCCGATATCCAAAATGATCGCCGCGCCCTCGGTCAGCGTTGCGGCCGCCGCCGCATTGGCAATGATATCCGCCCCCAGCTCGGCGGGGGAATCGGTGCGGATGGCGATGCCTGTTTTGACCCCCGCTCCAACCGTCAGCACCCGCTGAAGCCCTAAAAGCTCCAAGGCGGCCTTCATCGTTTGGGTCAGGAGCGGAACAACCGAGGCGATGGCGCCGTCGGTAACCGCTTCCGGCGCAATTCCATGCTGCTCCAGCGCCTTGCGCAGGTCAGCGGCATATTCATCGGCGGTGCGTTGCTCAGCAGAAGAAAACCGAACGGTAAAGAGCGGCTCCGCCTCTCGGCCAAACCCGCCAACCGCTATGCTGGAATTTCCGATATCCACTGCCAACAGCATTCTTTCACCCTCCGATCCGAATTTTTTGCAGTTTAATTATATCATATTTCTTTGCAAATTGCAATTTATAAAACAGAAAGCAGTGCTATTTATTTACTCCCAAGGCGTTTACGGTAAACCAACGGGGTCTTGCCGATCCGCTCTTTAAAGACCTTGCAAAGGTGCGGGCCGCCCGCAAAGCCGCAACGAGCCGCGATCTGCTCGACCGAAAGATCTGTTTCCG
>JAFSBD010000179.1 GCA_017442025.1 Clostridia bacterium | reverse complement strand
TGCAAGGATTTAATAAAACCATCGTTCGCCTTGGAGATACTCTTAACAAACCCGTTGTTGCAACCTGCGATGTTCATTTCTTGGATGCGCGTGATGAGGTGTTCCGCCGCATTTTGATGGCAGGTAACGGCTTTGAGGATGCAGACAATCAGCCGCCCCTTTATCTTCGAACAACAGAAGAAATGCTGCAGGAATTTGATTATCTGCCCTTTGATGTTGCCCATAAGATCGTTGTTGAAAATACCAACATGATCGCGGATCGGGTGGAAGAGATCGTTCCCATTCCCTTTGGAATGCATGCACCCGAGATGGAAGGGGCGGAGGAAGAACTCCGCGAGCTCGCTTGGAAAACGGCTCACGATATTTATGGTGATCCTTTGCCTGAAATCGTTGAAAAGCGCTTGGATCGAGAACTCAATTCCATCATTGGTAACGGCTATGCCGTTATGTATATGATCGCCCAGAAGTTGGTGAAAAAATCTAACGAAGCAGGCTATTCGGTGGGCTCTCGTGGATCGGTTGGTTCTTCCTTTGCAGCATCGATGGTGGGTATTTCGGAGGTAAATCCTTTGCCGCCTCATTATGTCTGCCCTCATTGTAAATATAGTGAGTTCTTTGAAGACGGTTCGGTTGGTTCGGGATTTGACTTGGAGGATAAGGACTGCCCGCGTTGCGGCAAACCAATGAAGACGGATGGTCATGATATTCCTTTTGAAACCTTTTTGGGTTTTAAAGGAGATAAGGTGCCGGATATCGATCTGAATTTCTCAGGCGAATATCAGTCTACGGCCCATAAATATGTTGAAGAACTGTTTGGCGAAGGCTTTGTTTTTAAGGCGGGAACGATCGGTACTTTGGCTGATAAAACCGCCTATGGGTATGTTAAAAAATACCTTGAAAGCAAAGAAATGAAGCTGAATAAGGCGGAAGAACAGCGTTTGGTGGATGGATGCGTCGGAATCAAGAGAACCACCGGCCAGCATCCTGCGGGGATGGTTGTTATTCCCAAGCAATACAGTGTTTATGACTTTTGCCCTATCCAGCATCCTGCCGATGATCAGGAGTCGGATATCCTAACGACCCATTTTGATTTCCACTCCCTTCACGATACCATTCTGAAGTTAGATATTCTCGGCCACGATGTGCCGACCCTCTTGAAGCATCTGGAGGATCTTACGGATCTGAGATTTGCAGATATCCCGATGAATGACCGAGAGGTTTACAGTTTGCTTACCAGCCCTGCGGCACTGGGAGTAACGCCCGAGGAAATCGATTGCGAGACCGGTACTTTGGCACTTCCCGAAATGGGCACGAAGTTTGTGCGCCAGATGATGGTTGAGGCGCGGCCGAAGAATTTTTCGGAATTGCTGCAGATTTCCGGTCTTTCCCATGGTACCGACGTTTGGATCGGCAATGCTCAGGATCTGATTCGCGAGGGAAAGTGTGAAATTAAGGATGTTATCGGAACGCGCGATAATATCATGGTTTATCTGATCCACAAAGGTTTAGAGCCCAGTATGGCCTTTAAGATCATGGAAATTGTCCGAAAAGGGAAGGCAAAGAAACAGCTTACGGATGAAATGATCGAAGCGATGAAAACCCATGATTTGCCCGATTGGTATCTGGACAGTTGCTTGAAGATCAAATATATGTTTCCCAAAGCCCATGCGGCTGCCTATGTTATGGGCGCAATGCGCTTGGGTTATTATAAAATTCATTATCCTAAGGAATTCTATTGCGCAACATTTACCGTTCGTCCAGAGGGCTTTAACGCTGTTGACGTTGCAAAAGGAGCGGATCATCTGCGGGGTGTTATTCGTGGCTTGGAGAATTTGGGTAAAGCCAAAACGGCGAAGGATGATGATACCATCAACACCTATCAGGTTGTGATCGAAGCAATGATGCGCGGCGTAAGATTCCTTCCTGTGGATCTCTATAAATCCCAGGCTACTCGCTTCACAATTGAGGAAGAGGGAATTCGGATGCCCTTTAGTGTTATGAACGGTGTTGGGGAAAATGCAGCTTATAATATTGTTCGTGCTCGGGATGAAGGCGACTTTTTGTCTCAAGAAGAATTTCGTGTACGTGCCGGTATTTCCACAACGGTTACAGAACTTTTGAATAAAGAAGGCGTATTTGGATCGATCCCCGAAAGTGCGCAGATGTCTTTATTTGATTTTTAAGAGGAGTTTTTAATTTGATGGAATCTTTGATCTCCAAAATGAATATTAAGGTGCGCCGGGATTGTACTCTTGCCGAGTTAACAAGCTTTAAGGTGGGCGGTCCTGCGGATTGCGTTCTCTATCCGGAATCGGCAGAGCAATGCGCCTCTTTGATTGCTGCATCTAAAGCGTCGGGGAAGTATTTGATTTTCTTGGGAAACGGCTCCAATGTTCTGGGATCGGATAAGGGGTGCAGAGATTATATTCTGCGAACAGACGGACTATCGACGCTGTCTATCGATAAAGATGGTATTATGACTGTTGGTGCAGGCGTCAAAGGTGTAAAGGCATCTTCCTTTGCGGCTAAAAGCGGCTTTTCGGGGCTCGAATTTTTATATGGCATACCCGGAACGGTTGGCGGAGCTGTATTTATGAACGCCGGAGCCTATGACGGATCGATGGATCAGGTCGTTTTGCGCACTCGATATCTGGATGATGATGGTAACCTATGCACGCTTGAAGGAGAAGCACACTCCTTTGGTTATCGCAAGAGTTTCTTTATGGAACATCCGAAATTTTTGATTTTAGAGACGGAACTTCAGTTACGGCCCGGCAACTCCGAAGAGATTTTTGCTAAAATCGAGGAATTGCAGGCAAAGCGCAGAGAAAAGCAACCGCTGGAATATCCCAGCGCAGGCAGTACGTTTAAACGCCCTGAAGGTTATTTCGCAGGAAAACTGATTCAGGATGCCGGATTGTCGGGATATTCGATCGGCGGTGCGCAGGTGAGCGAAAAGCATTGCGGGTTCATTATCAATGCGAATCACGCTACCGGTGCGGATGTGCGAAATTTGATTTCTCATGTAAAGAAAACGGTTTTAGAGCGTTTTGGTGTCGAATTGGAATGCGAGGTTCTAATGCTGGGCGAAGAATAACAATGAAGGAGGTTTGCGGCAATGTCTTTTTGCTTTGATGTTAAAGAAGAATTATGCAAAATTGAAGAGAAAGATAGTGCTTGCAAGGCTGCGGCACTTTACGGAATGGTTTTGTTTGGGCAAACGGTAGAGAAGGATTATTTAAAGATC
>JAFSBD010000178.1 GCA_017442025.1 Clostridia bacterium | reverse complement strand
TATGTGGAGCAGATTCGCGGTGTGGATTGCTTTTACGGTATTAATGCATTGGTTGAAAAGGGCCTGATCGAGGAAAAAGGGCGCTTGGATGCCCCCGGAAGACCCTGGCTTTATGGGACAACCCATGATTTCCTGCGTTGCTTTGGCCTGCAATCCCTGGATCAACTTCCCGAACTTCCCCGCCTGGAATTGCCCGGCGATGAAGTGGAGGGGCAGCAGACCTTCGACGACGTTATGCCTGCGGAAGCAACGCCTGAGGAAGGTGCACCTGCTGAGGCGAATGCTTAATTTTGTTGATTTATCCTGAAAATGGTGGTATACTATTCTTAATGAAGTGTAAAAAAGGAGATTTTGCGTAATGGAGAATAAGGTGGAATCTGTTTTAAACGGCGCAATGGATGGGCTTAAAAACCTGGTGGATGTGGACACGGTTATCGGGGATCCGATCAAGGTCAACGAGGATATTACCCTCATTCCGATCTCCAAAGTAACCTGCGGTTTTGCCAGCGGCGGAAGCGGGTTTGGTTCTAATCCGCAAAATGAGCATTTCGGCGGCGGTGCCGGCGGATGCGTTAAGGTGAGCCCGGTCTGTTTTTTGGTTGTGCGTGGAGATAATATTCGCATGCTCCCCATTGCAGAATCGATGAACGGTGTGGATAAATTGGTGGATCTTCTCCCTGATATGGTGGATAAGATCTCCGGCCTGATCACCAAAAAGACTCCCGACGCGGAAATCTGAGTTCTAATCATCAATCACCTGCCCGTATAATAGGGCAGGTGATTTTTTTGAAAAAAGGCATTTCATTTTTATTTATTTTTGTTATATTGCTTTCTTTTTCTGTTTCTGCCGGAGCAGGTGGAGGGGCGTTTTTGGTGATGGATGGGCGCACTCTGTCTGTTTTGGAACAGGAAAACGGGTATGCCCGCCTTCCCATGGCCAGCACAACCAAGGTGATGACCGCATTGGTAGCAATGGAGCGGGTAAAGCTAAGCGATGTTGTTGTTATTCCTAAGGAAGCAGCAGGGGTGGAGGGGACCTCCCTTTATATCAAGGCGGGTGAGCAGTATACGGTAGAAGAACTGCTCTATGGATTGATGCTGCGCTCCGCCAACGATTGCGCGGTTGCCCTGGCTTGGTATGCAGGCGGGGGAAATACAGCAAATTTTGTTGAATTAATGAACCGCAAGGCAGAGCAGTTGGGGCTTAAAGATACCCATTTTTCCAATTCGAGCGGGCTTCCTGCCGAGGAGCATTATACAACGGCGAAGGAATTGGCGCTGATCATGGCGGAGGCGATGAAGAATCCTGCCTTTCGTACCATAACAGCTACCAAACGTTATACAATTAAAGAACAGACAGTTGCCAATCATAATAAATTGCTATCCCTTTATCATGGGTGTATCGGCGGAAAAACGGGGTATACCATGGCGGCGGGGCGTTGCTTGGTTACCGTTGCCCAGCGCAAGGGCGCATCGCTGATCTGCGTTACTTTGGGACGCAGGGATGATTGGAATATTCATACCAACGCCTATGAAAAATGGTTTGATACGCTCAAGGAAGAAACATTGGCGGAGAAAGAGGCGTTTTCTGTCGCCTTGCCTATTGCGGGTGGGGGATATGCTCAGGCCGTTAATTGCAATAAGGTGACCGCGAACTTATTTCAATATAACGGCGGCGTGGAAACCAAGGTTTTATCCAATGGTCTTCTCTATGGAAACAAGGAGATCGGGGATGTTGCCGGAACGGTGGAATTTTGGTATCAGGGCGTAAAAATCAGCGAAAGTCCGCTGGTGCTTCAGCAGGCGATCGAGGTTCCTATCAAAAAGGAACTGTTTTTAACCCGAATTATCCGATTTTTTCGCCGATTATTCTTGAAAAATGAGTGAAAAAAGGTTACAATAGAAAAAATAAACGAAAAGAGATTAAAATGAACGAAAGAACCATAAGAATTCAAAAGTATA
>JAFSBD010000177.1 GCA_017442025.1 Clostridia bacterium | reverse complement strand
CATACCAAAACAAAGGTGGCGGAAAGGCCCATACCGATAGCATTGATTAGCGAGGTAGAGGTTGCTAAAGTGGGGCACATGCCAAGCAACTGAATCAAGACCGGATTATCGGTTAAAATACCGGCTTTAAATTGATCTCTGATTCTCATGACTCCACCTCCTGCATCAAAACTTGGGCAGTCTCCAGCGCGGCATTCACACCGTTAATATAGGCCGCAGAAGAGATCGATGCACCGGAAATCACCTGAATATCGGTAGGCTTTTGGGGAGCGGATTTCACAATATTAGCCTGCTCTGAAAGGCCAAGAAGACTATTTTGAAACTCCGCATCGCTTTGGACCTTCATGCCGATGCCGGGCGTATCGGAGATGGAAAGGATCTGCACTCCGCTTACAGCCCCTTCCCCATTCACTGCGACCATCATTTCAATCGCATCGGAATAGCCGGTTGGAGCAACATGGATGCAATATCCGGTAACTTCTTCCGATTGATTGCGCCCTTGATAGGCCGCAATAACGGGGACGGTCACTCCGCCAATATTCACTTTTTTAGAATACTCCGTCATTTCTTCAAATGTAACAGCCTCTTTCATTAAGCTGTTTAGCGATTGGTTCAACCGATCCTGCGCTGATTTTTCAATAATCGGCGCTGTTACCGAATTGGCAAGAGCCAGCAATACAGCAACAACAGCCGTGATGGCAAAAAGGGTAAGCGCCATTTGAATAAAATCAAGAGATGCTTTTTTTGTTTCGGAAGACACGACGCTCACCTCCAAAGTTTTTGGGAATCGTTTTGGTATCCAGATAACTTGCAAAGCAGTTCATCAGCAAAATTGCAAAGGATACACCCTCGGGGTAACCACCAAAATAGCGGATAAAGACGGTTAATAAACCGCAACCGATACCGTAGATAATTCTGCCAATGGGCGTGATCGGACTGGTAGAATAATCAGTCGCCATAAAAAACGCGCCCAGGAACAATCCACCGCTTGAGATATGATAAAGCATAAATTGCCAGGCGGATATATCATTATAGCGAGGCAGAACAAATGTGATCAAGGCAACTGTTCCGATAAACGAAACCGGAATGTGCCAGGTAATGATCTTCTTATAAAGCAAGAAGATCCCGCCAACCAACAACAGTACCGCGCTGGTTTCACCCAGACACCCGCCGATGTTTCCGAGGAAACAATCGGAAACAGAAAACTTATCGGTGATAGTTACCAGCTCACCCGAAGCATTTTTGAGATAGGCCAATGGGGTTGCCGAGCTGACGCCATCAAAGGGAGTAACCCAATTGCCGCTCATATATGTGGAAAAAGATAGGAACAAGAAAATTCGCCCTGCAATCGCAGGATTAAAAATATTCTTCCCCAGCCCGCCAAACAACATCTTAACGACAACGATGGCAAATAAAGCACCGATCGGCGGCAACCAAAGGGGTGCTGTGGGCGGGAGGTTAAATGCCAGCAACATTCCCGTTACCATCGCAGAGCAGTCATGAACCGTTTGGGTCTGCTTAGTCAAAAGATTGTATAAAAACTCAATGGCAACGCAGGAGAAAACGCTGATCAGAATCAGCAACAAAGCACGCCATTTAAAATAAATCACCGAACCGACCGCCGCAGGAAGCAACGCAATCAAAACATATGCCATCACACTGCTGACATTACGATGATCCTTCGCGTGGGGCGAAGAGGATACAACAAATTCGCTCATGCTTTATTCCCTCCTTTGCGCTTCATTTCATTTACCTTCTGCTTACCGATCCGCATATACTGGATAAGGGGGATCTTTGCAGGGCAGGTAAAGGAACAGCAACCGCATTCAATGCAATCTCCTGCATGAAGCTGCTCTGCCTTATCAAATTTCTCTGCCTTCACATACTGGGCAATATAGCTGGGCACCAACTGCATCGGGCAGGCAGCAACGCAACTGCCGCAACGAATACAACTAACATCCCGATCCATTGTCAATTGCTCTTTTGTCATGCAGATCAAACCGGAAGTCCCCTTGATAACCGGAGCGTCCAGAGAATACTGAGCGGTGCCCATCATGGGTCCGCCCATGATCAATTTGCGCGTTGTATTTTGATAACCGAAATAATCCAAGACCGCCGAAAAGGGTGTACCGATGCGGACATGAACGTTTCCTGTCCGCTCAACGCCATGACCTGCCACCGTAACAATACGGCGCATCAGGGGAGCACCCAGGACGATTGCGCGGTAAATGGCAATCACCGTATCCACATTTAAAACAACGCATCCAACATCGGCGGGCAACTTCCCGGAAGGAACAACACGCCCTGTTACAGCGCGAATCAACTGCTTTTCTCCGCCCTGGGGATACTTTGTTTTTAAAATAACCAGCCGCATTTTGCTCTTGGCCAACCGCTTATGTAACAGCGAGATGGCATCCGGCTTGTTATTCTCAATACCGATATAAAGATGCTTCGCTTTAAGGATATGACGAACGATACGCAAACCACCGATCAAATCGTCGGTGGATTCCAGCATCACGCGATGATCGCTGGATAAATAGGGTTCACAT
>JAFSBD010000176.1 GCA_017442025.1 Clostridia bacterium | reverse complement strand
TGGGCGGTTACCTTCGCCCGCGGCAGGTAGTCCTCCTCCCGCATGGGCTGGCCGCCGTTATGGAGAATATAGGGCTGACCCTCTTTATTGCGCTTATCGGAAACGATCCCGATATGCTTATTATTTCCAAAGACAACAATATCCCCCGCCTGCCAACTGCTGATGGCATCGGTATCGGTGGTGAGGGTGATGGCATATTCCTCAAAAAAGTGGCGCAGATTGGTTACCCGCCGAAAGTCGATATTATCGTCGGGCTTTTGGATGTTGGGATAGGCTTCGGGGCGGTTGCGGATATCCTGATCCACCATCTCCCGCAGGCTATAGCCTGCATCCCGAAAGGCCCGCCAGATGACATCGGTGCAGACCCCTTCCTCTGCCGGCGGATACCCGCCGTTATAATAAACGCTTTTATAGCGGGGGCGGCGTTTGGCCTCTGCCTTCGCGCCTGCCAAAAGATCGGCATAATCATCCAGCCCATCCCCATCGAAATCTACCTTAGAAGCTAAGGGTTGGATGCCGAAATCTTCGGCGGTATAGCTCTTTTTCGGCAATAGATTATAATACCATGCCAGCCAGACCGCACCGATCAACACCAAAAGCAAGAAGGGGATCAGGATCTTAAACAACCTTTTCATCGCGAATCACCTCGGCTTCCTCTGCCGTTACCACCTTATAGCGCACCATCTTATCGATCACCTGCTGCCGCCGCTGCTCCGCCAGATCGGGGTTGACATGGGGCGCATAGGCCGAAGGCGCATTGGGCAGGCCCACCAGCAGAGCGCATTCGCCCTCAGTCAGTTCCATGGGCTCTTTTTCAAAATAAAATTTTGCCGCATCATAGATGCAATACTGCCCGCCGCCGTAATAGATGCTGTTGATATAGAGTTCCAGAATTTCGTCCTTTTCCAGCTCCCGCTCCAATTCCCAAGCCATAAAAGCCTCGGCGATTTTGCGCTCGGCACTGCGGGTATTGGAAAAATAAATATTTTTCGCCAACTGCTGGGTGATAGTGCTACCGCCCTCCCGCAGGGAGAAGGTGCGGATATTATTCCAAACCGCCCGCAGCAACCCCAGCGGATCGACCCCATTATGCTTATAAAAGCGATGATCCTCGGCGGCAACAACCGCAGGCGCATAAATTTCGGGCAGCTCAGAAAGGGTGGTATAAGAGGCTTCATGGCGGATGGATGCCACCTTTTGGTCGATGGGGCATTCCTCCAGCACCGCTTGGTATAAGCGGTAGCCCTTCACCCCATGAAAGATGCAGACCGCCGCCAACACGACCGCCAGAACAATAACTACGCCCCAAAGGATGCGCTTCATTCCTTTTGCCATTTTAATCCTCCTTTTTCATCCGATAGCCCCGCCCCCAAAGGGTGATAATGGGGGGTTGGGGGCGTTTTTTGCGGAGTCTTGCAATATGCACCGCCACCGTATTCTGGGATGAGAATAAATACCGCTCGCCCCAGACCTGCTCATAGATCACTCTGGCAGGTAAAGGCACCTCGCTTTTATAAAGCAGATCCCAGATGGCCTGCTCTTTGGCTGTTAGTTCAGATGTTTTCATTTTTCAATGCCTCGATCGGATCTTCTTTTTTGATCTTACCCATGGCATAGAGCATGGTGGAAAAGACGACCAAGAATACGCTCCCCACCGCGATCGCCACGCTATACCATGGGATATAGAAATCGGTAACCACCCCCGCATTGACGGTGCGGTAGATCAGCCAGGTAATGGCCACCGCAACGATCAGACCCGAGGAAAGCCCCTTAACTCCATATAGGATACATTCATAGTTCATCATTTTATTCAGACCCTTTTC
Source organism: Clostridia bacterium (assembly GCA_017442025.1). Taxonomy (GTDB): domain Bacteria; phylum Bacillota; class Clostridia; order Oscillospirales; family QAKW01; genus QAKW01. The sequence continues at coordinate 1,479 of JAFSBD010000176.1, read as the reverse complement.
GGTCATCCCCACCGAGCGAAGCATGGCGAATTCCCGCCGCCGCAAGGCAACATTGGTGGAAACGGTATTAAATACATTCGCCAGCGCAATCAGGGAGATCAAAATAATGAACCCATAGGAGAAGACATTGATGATGATCACCAACGCCCGATTGCTCTCACTGCCTTCCACCCGATTATAGATCGTATCCTTGGTTTCCAGCCCCTTATTTTGCAAAAGTTCTTTCAGCTGCTCCGCCGCGGCGCTCGGGGCATCGGTTTTTATTCGGTATTGGATGGAGCCCACAGAAGCCGTTCCTTCCACCACTTGCTCAAACATGCTCATGGGATAAATGATATAAAGAGAGCTGCGGTTGGTCCCGAAGGGATCCTCCTTCACCACCGCGCCGATTCGGCGGGTAAGGCTAAAATGCCCCTCCTCTTCCGCAAAGAGGCGCATCTCGCCCGCATCATTTTGGTAAACATATTCCAAAGAGCCGTCTTCCTTTTGGCGCGTTTCCCTATAGGAATAGCCTTCGATCTGATCGGGGATCCGGCGGAGGATATATTCCGTTTCCTCCCCCTTGAGATAGCGGATAAGCATTTGCTTTTGCCCATCATAATCCCATTCGGTGGCCTGATCCACCGCGATGCCGAGGGGCTCTTTCAGATAATCCTGCGGGTCGATCCCTTGGCTTTCGGCCCATCGGCAAAAGGTCGCATCGTCTAAAAAGAAATGGTTGGCACCGATCATCGCGTCAAACTGATAGGGTTCACCGATCGCCTCGCATTCTTCCTTTCGCCGCCGCTCGTATTCTGCGCGGTAGCTCAGATAATTCTGATGCAGATTCTCCTCTTCGATGAGAATATTGAAACGGACCTCTTCATCATAGGCAACCTCCTCCACCAACGGCAGAGCCGCCATCTCGCGGCGCAGGCCCTCGCGGTCTTTAACATCCTGATTTTCAAAATAGGAAAGCTCATATTTTCCCGCATAGATCGCCGCCTCACCCGCGCGGGTGAGATAGGAGCAAAAACTGCTGGCAGAGATAAAGAGCACCACGCTGACAAACAAAGATGCCACCGTTGCCCGATATTTTTTACGGTTGCGCTTGAAATTCTTATCCGAAAGCATCCCCTCAAAGCCAAAGAGCTTATAGACCCAGCGGGGACTTTTGATCCGCCCTGCCCGAATGGAAACATCTCGGCTCTGGCGCACGCTCTCGATGGCATTTTGCCGAATGGCGCGGGCGGCAGGAATCCAGGCCGCGATCAAAACAGTGATGAGGCAGATCGCAACGGCGATTGCGACTCCCGCAGGGGTTACATAAAGCCGCAGGGAGACCTCATAGTTTTCCAAAATAGCCTCAAAGAGATCGTCGGTGCATTGAAGGGTGATAAAGATGCCCAAAATCCCTGCACCTACCCCCAAGGGGATCCCCGCCGTCGATAGGAGCAACGCCTCATAAAGCACGCTCCCCCGCAGCTGCCGCTTGGTGGC
>JAFSBD010000175.1 GCA_017442025.1 Clostridia bacterium | reverse complement strand
CGCTGCGCTTTGGCCGTTGGGCTTTTGGCGGCTGTGATCGGCATCGCCGTTTATTTTCTGGTGCAGGGAGATTCCCCCGCCGAGCGGCTGATGAAGGAGCATCCCTATACCTTCATGACCGAAAAAACCTTAGGGACCGAAAAGCAGGATTCCTATACCGAAGGGGACGGTTGCGTTTACCTTGCCTATCCCAAGACCAAAAATAAAGCTACCGACAAGGCCATTGAGGAGCATCTCGCCAACGCGAAAAAGAGCTTCAGCAGCCTGCTGGAGCAGCGCAAGGATGCCGACCGCGCCGAAACGGAGCGCAAAGAGATTCCCCGCCTCATCTTTGATTACACCACCGAGCCGAGCGGCGACTATACCGTTCTTTCCCTTTTCTATAAGATCGAGATCTTAGACGAAAACGCCGCTGTTTGCGCGCCCGGCGATACGCCCATCGGCGAGACCGCCACCTTCTGCATCGGCAAAGAAAACGAGATCCTGGATCTCAACGGCATTTTGGGCGAAAACGGCGAGGCCAAGATCAAAAATATGCTCAAAATCAAAAAGATGCACTTAGAGGATATGGATCATTTCACCGTTACGGGAGACACCCTGACTCTTCATTTTACCGAAGGGACCGAGGAGTTTTCCATTGATGCGGTGCGGCGGGCCAATCTGATCGATCCCGATAAACCGATGATCGCCCTGACCTTCGACGACGGCCCCGGCGGCTATTCCAAAGCCCTGGCCGACCTGCTGGAGGAATACAACGGCCATGCCACTTTCTTTGTTTTGGGTGATCTGGTTCCCCGCTATGAGGAAGAGCTGCGGTATGTTTACGAAAAGGGCAACGAGGTTGGCAGTCATACCCAAAACCATAAAAACCTCAACATCCAGACCGAAGCCACCATCCGCGCCGAGATCGAGGATGCGGCGGAAGCCATCCGCAACGCCATCGGTGCGGATCCCACCGTTATCCGCACCCCCTTTGGTAATGCCAACCGCAAGGTGATGGAGATCATTGACGGGCCGGTGATCCTCTGGAGCGTGGATACCCTCGACTGGAAGAGTCGGGATGCGGATGCCATCAGCCGCGTCATTCTCAACAACACCGACGATGGCGACATTCTGCTGATGCATGAGATCTATGGGTTCACCTTCAACGCAGTGAAAAACGTAATCGATGATCTTGCCGAACAAGGCTTCCAATTTGTTACAGTCAGCGAGCTGATCCAATATAAAGGCATCAAGCCCGAAGGAAAGATCTACAGCGCAGATTTTCAGATTACAGAATATTAAAAATTTAAGGAGCAAGTTCAAACTGAACTTGCTCCTTTTTAAATCAATATTTAAAGTCATATCCCTCTTTAAATTTGATATAGGCAACGATGGGATAATGGTCGCTACCGGTATCGGGATGGACAGTGATGCCGCCCTTGGTCTCCTCATTGACCTTATACTCTAGCGCGCCGGAGAGAACGATATTATCGATGGGATAGCCGGTATCGGTCGTTGTCCCCAAAGGATTCTCGGGAATATTCAGCGGAGTAAAACCCTCGCGGGGCAGACCCATCACCACCTTATCGGGGAAGAGGTTGAAATCGCCGGTCAACACCGCTGCGGGATCCAACGCCATCCGCTTTGCCACCTGATGGACCTCCGAAAGGGGCTCAAACAAACGGCCGTAGCCGCCGGTGATATGGGTATTATACACCGTTAACTTCAGGCCATCGACACTCAAAACATGGCGCTCATAGGTGCGATCCTCGCAACCCTCCACCTTATCGGTATAGCGGACGATCTCGCTCTTACGGATGGGATATTTGCTCAGGATGCCATGCCCATAGGCACCGCCCTGATGGGAGATGGTCTTGCCAAAGAACCAATAATCATAGCCCAGCGCCTTGGCCAGCTCATGCATCCGGTTATCCGGGCCGGAGCGGCGGGTATTGAGATCTACCTCCTGAATGCCGACAACATCGGCATCCAATTCTTTGAGCACCTCAATAATCTTTTCCTTTGCCTTGCCGTAGCTGAGGCATTGGGTGTTATACGACACAACTTTAATGTATTCCGAACGATCCATTTTCCGATCCTCCTTCGATGGATATCTCTTTGCGATTATTATATAATAAAGAATTATAAAAATCTATATTTTTTTGTTATTTTTTCAAATAAAATCACCTCGACCGCAGTCGAGGTGATTTTATTGTTTATCTGCTTACTTTAATTTCAGATAGGTCCAGATCATATAGTGGTCGCTGGCTTGGGATTCCTTCCACATAACACCGCAGTCTTGGCCTTCATTCAGATAATAATCCCAATGACGGGGGCTGATCATAATATTATCGATTCCCAGATTGCGATGGGGACGAATGGTCATAGTCTCCAAGCCGATCATCGGCAGCAGACGATTGGTATCCAGATTGGGCTTCTGCGCTGTTTCCAGCAGCAGGTTAAAGTCGCCGGTAATGATAACCGGGTTCTTTTCGGTATAGGCGCGCTTGAGCAGCTCTTTATACTGGGGCACACCCTGAACCGGATCACTATCCGAAACAGTCAAGTGGGTATTATAATATACCACATCGGTTCCGTCCACATCCAGGACATAGCGGGCATATTCACGATGCTCGCCCTTCTGGAAGGTATAATCCACATGCTCCTTGGACTTAATGGGATATTTGCTCAAAATGCCATGGCCGTACTGGCCTCTTCCTTTACCGGTATTATCAACAGTCTCAACGAAATCCCAATATTGATAACCGCACTTTTTCGCCAGATATTCGATCTGATGCATATTACCGTATTCGGGATCATAAACCGAGATCTCCTGAAAACCGATGATATCGGCATCCAGCTCTTTGACCTGTTGCTCAACCAGATCGGTGGTATCGCCATTGAAAAAGCTCTTAACGTTGAAGGTGGCAACGGTCATCCAATCGGAATAATCGATGGGGGTCTCGTCGTCATCGTCGAAAATCGGCTCATCATCGTCATCCCCGGTAGAATCATCGGGCTTCTTATTATCGTCCGGCTTGGTATTGTCGTTGCTGGGTTTATCGGTATTGTTGCTGGGCTTATCGGTGTTGTTGCTCGGCTTATCGGTATCGTCATCCTTGGAGGGTGTTTCATCATCGTCCCCGTTTACCGACTGGTTGGGATCCACCTTAACCGGGCCGTTGCTCGGCTCGTCCGTACCGTCATCATCGTTTTCAACATAACCGTCGGTAACTGCGGATTCTTCCTGCTCCACCGTCTTACAACCGGCGATAATGGTAACGGTCAAGG
>JAFSBD010000174.1 GCA_017442025.1 Clostridia bacterium | reverse complement strand
GTGCCTGCGGATCAATGTTGCCATAGTAAAATTCTTCTATGAATTTGCCCATATTGTTACCTCCTTTGATTTTCTACCATAATTGTACTCAAAGGCGGCTTAATAGTCGAATGTACCGCTAAATACAGAAAAAGGGCAAGAAAAAAGAGAGAAGCCGAAACTTCTCTCGATTCTCTTGCCCTTCGCAATGCTCAGCGTTCCTATAAAACATAACTGTCCTTAGCAACCCTGCTCATTTCCTGCCGGAATTTTTTTCGGGTTCTTATTTTAGATCATACCTGCAAAGGTTGCTTCATCATAGCGAACCAACAGCTGAGCAAATTCTGCCCGTGTTGCATTGGCATCGGGATTGAAGTTGCCGTTTTCATCGCCGATGATCAGGCCGGAGGCTCTGCTCCATTCCACATATTCGGCGGCCCAGTCGGCAACATCTGCGGCATCATTATAGTTTTCCGCAGCCTCGCCGAAGATCAACTGATCACCTATAATTTCTTCTGCATACTTTGCAATGCGGGACATCAAAACAGCGATTTCCTGGCGGGTAATATTATTATCACCACGGAAAGTACCGTCTTCATAACCGGAGATAAAGCCCATGTTGGCCAGATACAAAACGGTGCGCTCGTACCATTCCCCTTCGATATCACTGAAGGCTACAACGCTTTCCAAGCCATAAGCATCGGCGATGGTCTCCAGAAACTGTTCAAATTCCTCATCGCTCATTTCGCCCAAAAGGTCTTCAATCACATTCATCCCCAACACACGGGAAAGGGCAGTTGCAACCTCAGCACGGGTAATAGAATGATCCGCATTGAATTTACCTTCTGTATCGCCTTTAAAATAGCCTTCCCAATAAACATAAGTGGCGGCATCATAATACCATGCTTCGGGATCGGTCACATCAACGAAGGGATGCTCAAAATAGATATTGCAGATATCGCAGGTGCCGTCGGCATCTTCATCCACATGCTCTTCATAGAAATCCATAACCTCATCGCAGAAGCAGGGATACCAATGCTCTGTAGCATCCCCCTCAAGAGGCGGATGATCGGTAACAATATATTCCACAACATCCGAAATTGCGTCGCCATTCTCATTGGATACAACACAATAGAACATATCCCCATTATAATTGCAATCGGGATCTTCATCTAAAGCCCAGGTCGAATAAACGGTAAGGGTTGCGGTATCAACGCCGGAATAGAACTCGCAATCCACCAGCATATCATCGAACTCAGGATCGGCCATCGGCTCCATCCCTGCCGCGATATAATACCATTGATAGGTTAGTTCTTCGCCTTCAGCGACAACGGTATAGGTGGCATCTTCACCATTCACGATCTCGAAATCCTCCGGTTGCGCGATGATGATCGGTTCCGCCTCCGATGCAAACGCAACGGTGGAAAGCAACCCCATCAGCATGCACATTGCCATGGCAACCGATAAGACCTTCTTCATTCTTTGTTTCATTCCATTTTCCTCCTTAGGATTCTTTAAATAAATGCCGGTTTGCCCTATGCAAACGGTCATTTATTTCGTATATAATAACACATATGTGTACATTTGTCAACATATGCATTCATAATTGCCTCATAAACATCATAAAATATAAGTGTGAGGTGATTAAAATGTATGATCCCACCCTTGATGCCAAATTGGTTGGCAGAACAATCGCGTTTTTTCGGCAAAAAGCCGGTCTTTCCCAAGAGGTGCTGAGCGGCCTGGCTGTAATGGGACGCAGCCATTTAAGCTCCATCGAGCGCGGAGAGCGAAAGCCCACCTTGGAAACCTTATATCGCATTTGCAC
>JAFSBD010000173.1 GCA_017442025.1 Clostridia bacterium | reverse complement strand
ATCAGGGTAGCCAATTCTTCGTTATCCAAGCGCAACAGATTTGCGATGGCATTTTTCAGGTTCTTGGTCGCGGTATCGATCGCAGCCTGGCTGCTCTCCTTGCGGGCGGCCTTGGCGGCGGCCAGCGCGGATTGCATCTTCGCCCAGGTATCGGCGGTATATTCCTTCTCGTTGAGGGATTCGGCGATACCGATCTGCTTATTCAGCGCGGTGAGATCCACCTTGCCGTCGGAGGGCTTTTGGGGAGTGGTGCCGGCGGGGGTATCGTTGCCGGAGGGCTTATTGGTGTCCTCAGGCTTGGGATCCTCGGGCTTAGGATCCTCGGGCTTGGGATCCTCAGGCTTAGGATCTTCGGGCTGGGGCTCTTCCTGCTTCTTTTCGATAACCTGAACGGTTACGGTCTTCACCAGGCCGTCGGGCCCTTCCAGGGTGATATTGTTATCCACCCGCAGATAGTCGGTAAAGGAAACAACGCAGGTGCTGCCAACCGCAGCGCTATCGCTGATCTTGGCGGAGAGGGTAACCGCACACTCCACCTTCTCGGCGGAGCTGAGAATGAAGCTGCCCTCGCGGATCATGCCGTAGGGGGAGCTGCCGGGGGTTACGGAAGAGAACAGGCCGCGGTTGCTATAAGTAATGCTACCGCTGATGCCATAGCAATCGCTTTCGGAAAGCTTGAGTGTAACAGTCTCACCGGGGGCGGCCTGGATGGTCTGAGCCGCGGGGGTGGAGGCGTTGGCCACCACACCCAGGCTCATGACGCTCAAAAGCGTTACCACAATGAGAACGACGGAAAATACCTTCTTTAAATTATTCATTGGTCATTTCTCCTATTGTTCAATCAATTATTTTGCCTGAGAAACATATCCATTCTCAGCCCACAATACATACTTGGTGTCGCAAGCAACCGTGTCGCGTGCGTTGAGCTTACCGTCGAAGTTCATATCGGCGGCCAGCGAGCCGGGATACTCCAGCGAAAGATCGCCAACGAAGGAAAGCTTCATCAATACCAAGTCGCGGGCATTGAGCTTACCGTCGCAGTTGGCATCGCCCATAATAATAATATTGTAGGAAACGCTGGTTTCAACACCGTCTTTATTGGTTGCCCAAACAGTTACCTTATCGCCGTTGCAGATGAGATCATTTGCGCCGCGAGCGGTTTCTGTATTGTACTTATAAATAGTGATGTTGGAATTAGAGGCGTTATCGATCTTGAAGTAAACGTTTGCAAATTCCTGAACGGTGAAGCCGTTGGGGCTGACATCCAGATAGATCAGCTTGTTGGCGGTATCTACCTTTGCGCCGCGAACAGCACCGTCGGTTGCATTGACATTTACAGTAGGAACATGGATCATCGGCAGTTTAGCCAGTTCTTTCTGCGGTGTCAGGATCACGCCGCAGACGCCGCAATGGGAACCTTCGGTCAAACCGGTAGAATCCACAGAGGGACCAACCGCAGGATCAACGACCGGAGTATGGCCGTTTGCGGGGAGCTGGGTCTGGGGAACGAATACCTCGCCGCAGACTTCGCAATGAGAACCTTCGGTCCAGCCGGTATCGGTACAGTTGGGCGTTACAGCGGGATCGGTTACAGGCTTATGGCCGAGAGCGGGGATAATTACCTTCTCCTTATGAACATGACCGCAAACCGGGCAATAGGAGCTGCTGGTCCAGCCCTCTTCGGTACAATTGGGGGCCTTGGGATCTTCCACAACAACACCGTGGCCGGTGGGGAAGACGACCGTACCTTCATCCACCATCACGCCGCAGACCTTACATTTGCTGGCGTTGGCAATACCGGGCTCGGTACAGGTGGGTGCCTTTTCATAGGCTTCAGGGGTATGCTGGGCGGGGATCTTGGTCTGCTCTTTCAAAACAGTGCCGCACTTGGTGCAGTGCAGACCGTCGGTCAGACCGTCCTCGGTGCAGGTTGCGCCATAGCCCTTGAGGACCTCGGTGGTACCCTCATGGTTGGTGGCGTTCACCGGATCGGTCTTATAAGTATCGCCGCAGTTGCCGCAGGTATGGAGGGTATAGCCGCCATCGAAGCAGGTGGGTTCGATCACCTGGGAGGTATAGCTATGACCGGTGGGTTTGATCTCCTGGGGCTTCTTGCCATCCTGATACTTATGGCAGATCTTACACCATTCACCCTCGGTGCTGCCGGGGTTTTCACAATCTTCCTTAACAGCGGGGATCTTCTCCCATTCATGACGGTCGCCTTCCAGGCGGAAGATGAACCAGCCATCCATCTGGGTGGAGGTAACCTCCGAGCAGAAGATGCTGCTATCGCTGAAGATATGAGCAGAGAGATCCTTATCGGTGGTCAGCTTGGTGCTGCCATCGGCAAACTCCAGAGTCTTGCCGCCGAAGTCAATGTTGTTGGCATTGACCAGCTTGAAGCTCAATGCGGGCAGGACTACGTTCTGCTCCAGAACAACAGGCTTATTCACATAGATTGCCGCGCCGCTCCGCAGAGTGGTCAGGGCTTCGGCCAGATCGTCGGTAGTGAGATAGATCAGGCCGTTCTTATCCTTAACGGTGATGGCCTTTTCCTCGGCAAAGAGGATCAGGGACATCTTGGCATAAGTATCCGCGCTCTTTTGGAGGGTATACTTATAGGTGGCATATTCGCCGCTGACCTTCAGACCGGCCAGGGTGGCGTTATTGCCGTTCTTCTTGGAATATTCAACAACCGTTCCTGCAACCTTGCGGGCGATGGTATAGAGAGATTCCAGCTCGACCGCCTCGGGAGCGGTGATTCCCAGCGCCTTCAGGATCGCGCTGAAGCTGACGCTCTTAGTGGCCTTGAGGGCCGCCAGGATCTCGGCGGAGGTTGCAGTTTCCAGCGCCGCCTTCAGATCGAGCGCGGAACCGCTGGTCTGATAATACTCAATGGCTTCAACCAAATCGGCTCTCTCGGCGCCCTTGGCGTTATAGGCCAGGATCGCGCCCATGATGACCGGATAGTTGACGTTCTTGGAAAGATCCACTTCAACATCTGCCCGGGCTTCGCCTTCGGCACTCAGGCCGGCGTCGCCATAGGTGATATCGTCGATCTGAACCTTCAGTTCGTTGAAGGTAACGATGGCATCCAGCTCCTCGAGAACATCGATCAGCTTGCTCTGATGGTTGGCAGGAACATCATCGTCCATAAATACATTCAGGTTGGTGAACTGCTTCTTATCGGCAGCCGCCTCCACATTAAAGGTGAAGTAGCTGTCCTTACCCTTGCCTTCCAGCTGCATATAGGGATTGAAGGCTGCATTCTGGACAGTATAGCTGACCAGAGCATCGCCCTGATCCAGCGCTTCGGCCAGCGCACCGAAATCGGTTACGTCTGCCATAAACTGAGTAGCAAATGCGGTGGCACCTACGCAATCGAAGCACTCCACGCCCTTGCTGATCAGCTTGGAAAGATCATTGAGGGATTCGGTTACATTCTGCAGGTTGATGGTATAGATGGTATTGCCATCCACAACCAGCTCGGAGCAAGCATAATAGTTCATCCAGAGCTTGAAGAGAATGTCGGTCGCCATGATCTTGGCGGCGGTTTTATCGAGGGAGAGATAATCGGTGCCCAGGTAGACATTCAGATCCTCGCCGCTCTCGGCGATGGTGAAGCAACCGTTGGTAACGATGTTATTCTCCAGATAATAGCCATCCTCCAGATACTTTTCTGCGCCGCTGAGGTATTTGCCGCCGCCCAGAATGAAGTTGCCGCCTTCGGTGATCAGCTTGCCGACCACACTGCCGCACTTATCGGTGGAAAGGGTGCTATCCACGATCGCAACTCTGCCCTTGGCGGTCAGATCGCCATCGATGGAATAACCGTTGAGGTTGAGGATCACATTATTGTTGAAGGTGATATTGCCGCGGATATCCGAAAGCAGGATGATGATGCCATCTTCGCCAACGGTGCTGATGGCCTTGGCGGCATCGCGGGTCATATAGTACTTATTGGTGATTCCCTTGGCCTTGATATCCAGAACCAGAGCCTCATATTCCGCCTCGCGGTTCTTCAGCTCGAAGGTAACAGGAACGCTCAGGCCGGAATCCTTTTCAGCGATCATGGAAGAAAGATCGCCCAAACTTACCTTATTATTTAATAAGACATCCAACGCATCATAGGTGAAGATGCCTTCATACTTGCCGCCATTGGAAGAGCCGGTGCGGGAAGTATTATCATAGAGATGATCCAGAGAATCATAGATGAACTCGATCAGAGCGCGGTTGGCTTCGGTATCGAATTCGGCGATGCTATCATAGAAGCCGGTCTGCTCGATGGTGTTGACAAAGGTATCGGCGGTTACACCCTCGGTCTCAAACATGGGATCGATCAACTCGAAGGAATAATCCAGAACCTCTTGCAGATTATAGCTCTGCAGGGTATCCATATCCACCTCGCCGACAACCAGCAGAGCGGTCATCAGGTAGGCATAAACGCTATCGGGAGCGTTAACAGTCATATTGACTGCGCCATCCTTGCAGTTGAGGTTGAAATAGGGCAGGATCTGCTCGGCACCCTTCTTGGCCTTCTTGAGAAGGTCGGCTTGGGTATCGAAATCCTGATAGGTAACATAGAAGGGAGCGCTGGTGGCGTTATTGATGTTGACACCGTACTGCAGGGTGCTTTCCATCAGCTTGCCGCCCAACTGATCAACATTGTTGATGACCGCACCTTCCACATTGAGGCTTTCATTGATAACGGTTGCGCCGGGCAACTGCATCTCCTTGATGTTGCCGTTTGCATCAATGATCGCGGGGAGGGTATCCAGGCCGAGATTGCTGTTTACCAACATATTTATAATAGACTGCAGGTAAAGCTTCATCTCGTTTTCGCTATTGAGGCCGAAGAGGGGGCTGCCGTTGAGGCCGACATAGGAAAGATCCTGAACCAGATCCATCATCTCGCCTGCAAGAGAGGCGGGGGAGAGGGTCTTGATATTATTGGTAACACGCAGGACAATGGAGAGATTACCCTCGGCATCCTCCATGGGGATGAAGGCGGCCGCCAGCTTACCGTCGGCAACCAGGCCGCCCTTGGCGAAGGCCTTATTCAACTTGCCGATGAAGGTCAGCAGGTTATCCTTATTGATATCGATCAGCTCGCGGGTGATCGTCAGCACACGATCGGCGCCAAACAAAGCGTCCATCGCCTGGATATTGGTAGCCAACGCGAAGTTTTCCAACGCGCCGGAGGAAACATCCACCTTCGAGCTACCGATATTATATCTGTATTTCAAGCCGGCCGCGCCGGTACCGGGAAGGGTGATGGTATAAGCATCAAAGGCATAGAGGATCTGATCGGCTGCACCTTCGATCTTAACGGTATAGGTAACGGGGCGCATCGCGCAGGTGAAGATCGCGGGGTTCTCGCCCAGCTTAACAGCCGCGGCGGGAAGGTTCTTCTCTGCAACATAATACTGATTATCGGGGATGGTGGCCAGCAGCGCAGCATACATTTCCTCGAATTTTGCAGCGGGGATTTCATTATTCTGCGCGCCGAACGCCTCGGTCTTATAGGTTTTAACCAAGCCATCGTTCTTATTGAGGACCTGGATCTCAACACCGTAGCTGGTCAGACCGGGAGCACCTGCGGAGAGGATGGTCTCCAAAGTAACAACGCCGTTGGTAACGTTATGGGCGGAGGTGGTGCCATCGGCCAGAACCGCGGCCAGCATATTATCGATATAAGCGCTGTTGGTATCGACCAGAGCGTTAATGGGCTTGAGGGAGGTGGCCTTGAGCTGATTCATAACCGCCTCAACCTTGGTGCCCTGGCTCTGCATATTCATGGAAACCAGCGCATCCTGAACAGGGGCATCGTTCCAGATAACAGGCAGAAGCTTATTAACCAGATCGATCTGCTTTTGGATGTTGGCTGCATTCTCGCCCTTATAGAAATAGGAGAGACCGCCGTTTTCGCTCTTATACTGGGTCAGGTACTCATAAAGGTAGGTCAAGCCCGATTCGGGATTGATGCACCGTTCGGTCAGTTCGGTCAGCGCGGCCTTGGCGGCGGGGCTCATATTGGTAACAACCGAACCAACCGAGCCCAGAATGGCGCTGTTGACCTGGCCGAGGTTTTCATAGAAATTATTCTGGGTGCAAAGGGCATCCAAGGTAGCCTTCTGCTCGGCGGTATCCTGAACCAAAACATCTGCGATGTTTGCCAGCGCCCGAACCTGATCGGCATCCAGCCCTTCGATGGAAAGCTGGTAGACCACCTGCACGCTGCTGAATTCTTCGGTGCACGCGAAGGTGCCTTCATAGATATCGCCGTTCTTGGTAAGGCTAAAGCTTGCGCCGTTGCTGCGGTTTTTCAAAACAGGATAGGCGCTTACCGGGATCCATTCAGCATCGCTGCCCAGCAGGCCGGCGTTCATCGCCTTGGCTTCCAGCTTGAAGCTGTTGCCGGAAAGATCGAAGACCTTGGCCAGCTTATCGTTGCTGTCGGGAGTGCGATAATAGATGGAATCGACCCGGAAGGCGTTGCTGTTGAGCACATCCTTTTCCTTGGCACTCAATGCCGCGCCGTCCACCTTGCCCAGAGCGATCAGTTCGGCCAAAGTCTTGGCGGCGATCGCCTTGCCCTCTTCGCGGGAAACAGTGATGTCCTTCTCAATGCGGACAATGGTGTTCTCCCGATAGTCCACACCGTCGATCTTATAGTCATAAGACTTGGTGAGTTCTGCGGGGCGGGGCAGGCGCCAATTATAACCGTAGGGAACCTCGGTGCTATTCTCGCCTGCAGGCAGGTAGGTTTCGTTGATCTTATATGTTTTCGGGGAATAGGTAATGATGTAACGAATATCGCCGGTCAGTGCGTCGAAATCATCGATCGCCTGGCCCTTCGCGTTCTCAATAGAAACGGTGCGATTATACTTCTCTTCGCCGATATTATAGTAGGAATCCCATTGGGCAAGGGCGGAAGCTTCAACCCCGCTTGCGGTGATGGCGGCCAGAACATCGGCGGCCGCGGTATCCTTATCCATGGGGAAGTTGGTGGCAACAACGGCCAGACCCAGCAGGTCGGCGGAGTTGACCGCATTCTTGGCAACGACCTCGGCCTTTACGTCCACATAGACAACGAACTGATCGACCATTGCGGAAAGGACGGTTTCCTCCGCCAACAGCTTCGCTTTGATCGCCATTGCGCTGTGTTCTTCCACCAAAAGCTTATCGGTGATGGGATCGATGGCGGCTTTCACCGCTTTATCCAACGCCTTATACTCTTCGGCGGTAACGGTATCCTTCAGCAGCTTCTTGCCGATGAATTTCCATTCCTGGTTATTATAGGTCTTGATGATCTCTCTGGCCTGGCTCAGGCTGGTAACGACCTTGCGAATATCGGCCGCCTTCTCCTCTGCCATTGCAGCATAGGCATCCAGATCATTCTTTTTGGAAAGCAGCTCGGCAATCTTCTGATCGCCCAAGGTATAAGCCTCGCGGATGCCTGCTTCCAGCTTATTCAACGCATCCTGACCTTCGGTGCGGATCTTCTCAGCCATCGCCTTAAGGGAAGCGTTATTGAGGAATGTGCCCAGCTCTTCTAATTCTGCGGCCTTCTCTTCGAAATAGGCACGCTTGGCATCGATCTCTTTATAGATGGCATCGTTCTCGCGGGTCTTGCCGCGCAGAGAATCCAGGTTGACCTGATCGCCATACTCGGCCTCTGCCTTCTGAATGGCCTTCTCGATGATCTCGGTCTGGATGGCATCTTCCATCGCCTGATTGAGTTCGATCGCTTTCTGATCGATGGTTGCCTTTGCTTCGGCAATGGTGCCTGCGCCGGTGCCGTTGGCAAGGATCTCCAACTGCTCGGCGATCTCCAGCAGCTCATCACTGTTTGCTTCGATGGTAGCGATCTGGGTGAAGAATTCGCTGATATGCGCCTTCATCTCCGCGCCCTTTTCCATCATGAACTGCACCTTGCTCTTGGCCTGATTATAAGCCTCGATATCCAAGGCGAGGGTGGAGCGGCCGCCGTTGCTGTCGTAGTCCGCCAGCAGGTTGCCCAGCGCCTTCTTAACGGCACTACCTTCTTCCAAGCCGATGGTATAACCAAAGGTCTCGCCCTCGAAGGAAACTTCATAAGTAATGCCGTTATAAAGGGCCCGCAGATCTTCCATCTTTTCATCGATGGTATCGGTCGCCATGCCCAGAACGCTGGATGCGCTCTTCAACTGACCGTAACCCTCTGCAAGATAGAAGGGGGTGTTGAGCAGCAACTTCTGATCCGCCTCATCCATCGCGATCAGCAGAGAATAGGTAACCTCTGCCCGATAGGAGTTGGCCGGCTTTTGGAAATTGCCGACATAAGCATCGCCTACTTTATTGAGGGTAACATTCACGTCTGTCCCCGGAGTGCCGTCTGCATTGGTGTATTTCAGCACCGCCGCGGTGGGCTCCCAGGTAAATCCTCCAACAGTATATGCCTTGGCGGTAACCGTCTGCGCATCGGCATCGACTGTTACCAGCCCGGTATTATCCTCTGTGGGGATCTCAACCGAATAGGTTGCGCCCGCCAGACCCGAGCAAGCCAAAATGGCCTTCTCATAGTCGTTGAGCGGATAATTCTCCGCAACCAGCTCTCCGGCTGTTCCGTTCCAAGCATTGCTGCTTTGCGCATTGGGTTCTCCCGCGCCTTCTGCAGATACCTGCAGCATGGGCACGTTGGTGAGGACCATCAATGCCACCAGCAACAATGCTGTGGATCTTTTGAGAAATTTTTTCATACTTCTCATCGTTCACATCAACCTTTCTTACCGTGATATTTTTACCATAATGCCGCTCTTCCAAAATTATGCCTCTTTAAAGCAACCTTCCGGCAGAAGCGGAGCTCCCTTTCAGCGCATACCAAAAGGGGATAAAATGGCATTATTGCATATTAATATTAGCATAAATATATAATAATATCAAGTTTTTTCTTCCCCATTTCGCAATTTTTGGATCAAAGGATAATAATAAAATTTTCGCGTCGGTTTTTTTGTACTTTTCACCGAATTCTTGCCACGATTTTCTTTTTCGGGCTTATGAATATAAAAATTTTACAACAAAACCTTTAAAAGTTCCAAAACCAAGCCTTCTTTTCGCGCAAAAAGGCATCCAAATGAGCAATAAATGTTGTTGGTCGTGCTATTATAACATATTTATTTTAATTACGCAAGTGCGTATACGCAAAATCGTATTTTTACATACAATTATGGCGAGGTGATAGGATGAGTGTAAAAGATGCTGTGGCGGATCGATTTCAAAAAATATGCCTGGATCGAAACATCAAGATCAACGAACTCGCCAACCGTTCGGGGGTTACGCCCTCCACTGCATACAGCATGATGGACAAAAATCGTCGGGACATTTCCATTATAACCATCAAAAAGTTTTGCGATGGCCTGGATATGACGTTGGGCGAATTTTTTTCATCCCCCGAGTTCGACAATCTGGAGCAAGAGCTCCGCTAACCCCGCAAGCAACACCCACCCAATAGAAAAGAGCCGATCGGTTTGAAACCGATCGGCTCTTTTTTAATTTTTCCTTTTCTTCAGGATCAAAAGAATGGCAAAGACCGCCGTTGCGGTGGCCGCACCTGCCAGATAAACGAGAACGTAGAGCAACATCGAAGCCCAGCCGCTCCCCTTTGCCGAAAGGGGGTTCTTACCCTGCGCATCGGCAAAGGTCTCGCCGCAGGCGGTGCAGAGATAGCCCTTCTCCTGCTTTTGCAGGTCATGGCGGTAATCGCTCACCGAACCAAAGGCATTCACCACCTCGGAGAGGGTAAATTCATTGGCGAAGGTACAGGTTGCCCCTTCCGCGCTCTGCCCGAAATCGGCAGGGGGCATTGCGGGCTGCTCCCCTTCGTTCGGAGCGGGGGGTGTTTGCCCCTCATCTTCTTGGGGCGCTTCCCCGCCGGGGAGCGCAATACCTGTATTTTCCTGGCGATTGGGAAAATTCATCCCCTCATTTTGGGGCTTTTCGGGCCGCTCGCCCATCTCCCCATCGGGGCGCATACCGCCCATCCCGCCATGGCCACCGATCGCGGTGCCGGAATAGCATTGGCGGGTGGATCCTTTAAAGGCGGTAACGGTGGCGGGATCATAGATGCCCGCCGTTTCCTCGCCTTCCACATCCCCGCCTACATACAGTCGATAGGTCTTGCCCACCTGCAACGCTTCGGCGGATAAGATTGCACCGCTATAGGTGCGTTGGTTTTCGCCCATCACCTCATCCTTTTCGGGATCATAGGCAAAGACGATCTGATCCTTTTGGTCGGTGATGATGATGGCCTCATCGGCACTTTGCGCCGCGCCGAAACGCAGGTTCATCACCGCCTGATCGGCCTTGGCATCCTCCGCCTTGGCCCAATCCATCGCCGAACCCAGCGCAACCACCGTCCCGCCGTTGACATAAGAACCGCAATCGGAATCCATCCCCGAATCGGCGGCAGGATTGGCGGAAGAAATGACCGTTCCGCCGTTGATGACCAGGTAGCCGTTGGAATCGATGCCGTCGCCTTCATCCCCCAGCCCCGCGGCGATATGGAGGGTGCCGCCGTTGACGGTCAGCACCGAAACACCGTCTTCATTAACATTGATGCCGTCGTCCTGAGAAAAAATATTGACATTCCCGCCGTTGACGGTAAGATGCAGTTCGGAGCCCATCCCTTCAAAGCCCGATTCAATCTTCAAAACACCGTCGCCCTTCTCCCCGCCGCCGATATTCAGGGAGCGGTAGGAATAAAGCCCGCCATCCACCTTCAGCAGTTTTTTCTGGGCGGGATAGGCATCGGTGGAGGTATCGTCCTTATATTTCGCCTTGAGCAGGCGGAAAATGTTGGTGCCGGAAACGGTATTGGTCGATGCATCGGCAAGAATGATATTCGCCCCTGCCTCAGCGGTATCAACGGTATGGGAGTGGGCTTGCGCCTCCTCCCATTGGTTATCGCACTCATAGGTCTCGGCGAAAACGATGCCCGAAGCAACGGTGCATTCAATATCCACGCCGTTTAAAATAAGGGTTACCTTTTGGGTGGGGTCGGCAAAGGAGTCTT
>JAFSBD010000172.1 GCA_017442025.1 Clostridia bacterium | reverse complement strand
TGATGCTGGCAGAATCCATGCTGAAATTCATCATTCGTTATGTAATGGAAAATGCTCCCGAAGAAATGAATTTCTTCAACCAGTTCATTGATCCCGGCTTGATCGATCGTCTTAAGAATGTTCTTGAAAATGATTTCGGCCATGTTACCTATACCGAAGCCATTGAGATCCTGGAAAAGAACAATGAAAATTTTGATTACCCGATTCATTGGGGTTCCGATCTGCAAACCGAGCATGAGCGGTATCTCACCGAAGTTGTCTTTAAACGCCCGGTCTTTGTTACCGACTATCCCAAGGAGATTAAAGCCTTCTATATGAAGCTTAACGAAGACGGCAAGACGGTTGCGGCGATGGACTGCCTTGTTCCCGGTATCGGCGAGATCATCGGCGGCAGCCAGCGTGAAGATAATTACGAATTGCTGCAACAACGCCTGCAAGAGCTGGGCCTCAACGAAGCGGACTACGATTTCTATATGGATCTGCGCAAATACGGCTCCACCCGCCACGCCGGTTTCGGCTTAGGCTTTGAGCGGTGCGTCATGTACCTTACCGGTATGGGCAACATCCGCGATGTGATCCCCTTCCCCCGCACTGTCAATAACTGCGAACTCTAAAGAATATGAAAAGCGAGGCTCATCGAGCCTCGCTTTATATTTTATTTTCAGCTTTATACTTTAAAAATAAATATAACCGCGCCGTTGCCTCCGCATCGCACCATGCCCGATGAGCGTCGCTTTGCTCAATACCTAACATTTCGGTCAGAGCAACCAGTTTGTGGCAAGGCAGTTCGGGCAAAACCTTCTTTGCAAACCGAAGGGTATCGAAAACCTCATGATCAAAATAATACCCGCAAGCCTTGGAATCACGCTCCAAAAAACGGCAATCAAATGGAGCGTTATGAGCAACTAACGGTAACCCTTCAGTGAAATCATAAAAAGAAGGAATCAACTGATCGATCGTAGGCTTTCCCTTGACCATTTCATCATTAATTCCCGTAATCTTGGTTATCATCGGATCGATAGGTTGGCAAGGATCCACCAAAGAGGAATAACGGGCCACCATAAAGCCATCCTTTACTTTGACCGCACCGATCTCAATGATCTTATCATCCCGCCCAAGGCCGGTCGTTTCAAAATCAAAGCAGACAAAGGAATCAAAGTCTGCATTCTTATGCTTAACCATTTTCTTCTAATAAACAAACCGCATGGCATGCCATCCCCGCACCTTCGCCGGTGAAACCAAGGTGCTCTTCGGTCGTCGCCTTCAAATTGATCCGCGCCATTTCACAACCGATAACATTTGCCAGCTTCTTTTGCATTTCAGCAAGATATGGCGAAACCTTCGGTTTTTGAGCAATCAGGGTAATATCTGCATTCCAAAGTGTAAAGTTTTTTTGCTTTAATAACTCCACAACATAGGCCAGTAGTTTCAAGCTGTCTGCACCCTTATATTTAGGATCTGTATCAGGAAAATGCCGGCCGATATCCCCCAATCCTGCGGCGCCCAGCATGGCATCCATCAAAGCATGGGTCAAAACATCCGCATCGGAATGCCCCAACAATCCTTTTTCAAAAGGAATCTGAACGCCGCCCAAAATCAAAAGGCGATCTTCCACCAAGCGGTGAACATCATAACCATGACCTATTCTCATGCTCTATCCTCCATCATTACACGCATAACTGCAATATCTTCCGGCGCGGTGATTTTCAAATTATCCCGATGCCCCTCAACAAATGCTACCGGCTTGCCGTAGAATTCATAGATCGAAGCATCATCGGTAAATGCATTACCCGATTGCGCCGCCTTCCGCGCGATCTCCAGATATTCCTCTCGCCCAAAGACCTGGGGGGTCTGAATTCCCACCAAACGCTCCCGCGGAAGGGTTTGGACAATCTCACCACCATCCACCTCTTTAACAGTATCGGTAAGATGGACACCCAGCGCGGCCGCGCCTTTTTCCTGCGCGGCAAGGATCGTTCTTGCAATATCCTCCGTTCGGATCAAGGGGCGGGCCCCGTCTCCGATCGCAACATAGTCATACTCCGCAGGGACTGCCCGAACACCGTTTAAAACCGAGTCCATACGGGTCTCACCCCCGACAGTAACAAGAATTTCTTTATTTAAAGAATACTTTTCCTTAAAACCCTGATAAGCGGGAACCAACTCGGGACGGGTAACGATAACGATCAGACCAATCTCATCCACCCGATCATAAGCATCAATAGCATGGGCGGCAACAGGCTTTCCCGCCAATTCCAAAAGCAGTTTATCGGGGCAAGTTCCCTTCATTCTTTTGCCGCTCCCGGCACAGACTATAACTGCAGCGGTTTTCTTCTCTCCCATCGATCCTCTCACCCTTCAAAAATAGGCTGAAAACATTGTTTCAGCCTATCGTATTTCGAATAATTTCCTGGAAAACTTTAAAAATCTGCTCCAGGTCTTCGCCCAAAACAGCGCCAAGCTCCGAGCAAAGAATATTCTTTGCCATCACCATCACCTGGCGGTCGCCGGTCGAAAGACCGACCAATTTATCCCGCAACATTAAGGTTTTTAAAACCTCAACAACTTCTTTTGGTTCGCCTCTTTTCAGGCGGTCCATATTTTCTTTATAACGCTTGCTCCACGGACCATTCATATCAATTTCAAGCGTTTCAAACAGATGCATAACCTGATTCGCGTGATCCTCATTGATCAAGGGGCGCAATCGGACAGTACCGCTATTTTCAACCGGGAATTTTAAGCGAATCTTACCGTCGAGCAACGAAATATTATAATACTCTCGTTGCATTCCGCCAACAGTCTGTTGCTCCATTCCCTCGATAAAGCCGGCACCGTGCATCGGATGAACGATCCGATCGCCGATTTTAAACATTTGCCAGAGTTCCTCTTCCTATTTTTTATACCAATATTATACAACAAAAATCGAAATTTGGCAAACAAAAGTTTAACAAAATCCTTTACTTTTTTCTTAAATGTGTTATGATATTTGCATAGAAGGAGGGGCTTATGAAGCAAGATCAAAAGAATTATATCGCCCGCAACAAAAAAGCAAGCTTTGATTACTATATTTTATCCACCTATGAGGCCGGAATTGCATTATTCGGTACTGAAATCAAATCCATTCGCCAAGGGCGGGTAAACTTAAAGGATAGTTACTGCGAATTCAAAGACGGTGAGCTTTTCGTTCGCGGGATGCATATCTCTCCCTATGAGCAAGGCAATATTTTTAACCGCGACCCGCTTCGGCTGAAAAAACTGCTGATGCATAAACGCGAGATCATGACTCTTTTCGGGAAGACAAAGCAGGATGGACTTACCCTCATTCCTCTCTCCCTTTATTTCAGCGGTTCTCGGGTTAAAGTGGAGTTGGGGTTATGCCGAGGAAAGAAAAACTACGATAAGCGGGATTCCATCGCTAAGAAGGAAGCAAACCGCGAAATGGAAATGCGTTTAAAGGCGCAAAATCAATAAGGAGATTATAACTATGAAATATTTCACTTTAGAATTAGATTTAGACTATGAAAAATTAAACCTTGGGGATGGCCACCGCGCATTCATCGAATGCTATCTCCCCTCAAACTTCCAATCCTTCTCCGCAGGGATTAAGCATCCCGCCATGATCGTTTGTCCCGGCGGCGGCTATAGCCATCTTTCCAAGCGGGAGGATGAACCTGTTGCGCTACAGTATCTGGCGGCAAATTATGCAACATTTATTCTGAATTATTCCATTGATGAAGATGCAGGCTTCCCCCGTTGCCTTTTGGAGGCACTTACTGCCATCAAAACCGTTCGGGAGCACGCAGAGGAATGGGAAATCGATGCCGATAAAATTGCCATGGTTGGCTTCTCTGCAGGCGGCCATCTAACGGCCACCGTTGGCGCTTATTGGAATTCCGCCTTAGCACAAGAAGCATTGGGAAATACTGACCAATTTAAACCCAATGCCCTGGTTCTTTCCTATCCGGTTATAACAAGCGGTTGCAGAACGCACGTCGGTTCCTTTGACTGCTTGGTTGGAAAGGATGCATCGGAAGACCTGCTGGAAAAGGTCTCTATCGAAAAGCAGGTAACCGCCTCTTATCCCCCCACATTCTTATGGCATACCTCCACAGACGCGGTGGTTCCGGTGCAAAACTCCATCTTGATGGCCAATGCTCTGGCTGATCAAGGAATTCCCTTTGAGATGCATATTTATCCCCGCGGACCTCACGGCCTTTCCCTTTCTGATGAGCGCACCGCAAAGCGGGAAAACGGCATTATCAAACATCCCGAATTCTGCGAAGAACGCCCGCGCCGCTGGCTTTCTGACAGTCTGGAATTTCTTTCCACCATTGCTTTTAAAAAATAATCTCTTTTCCCCTATTTATTTTTATTCTTTTATGATAGAATAAATAGGGGTCCCATATGGGGTCGTAAAGGTTTCGACGGGGATCTTGAATTGTGATAAGCGTGCGGTGGCGCACAACCACCTTAAAATGTGTAACTTAAAAATAAACGCTAACAATAATAAATTAGCTTACGCTGCTTAATTAAAGCGGCGTCATCCCGCTGCGAAGGACCACGAGCGCATCCGGGGTGTCATTTTTAGTGGTGAACGTTTTCGGCTAAGCTTTGCCCCGAAAATGTATGATGAAGCTACCAATTCTGCCGGCCTGTTTATCGGCGGGCAGATGCGGGAATTTTAGTAGATAAACTACGCACGTAGAAGGTTGCATGGATGGGTTTTCGGACAGGGGTTCGACTCCCCTCGGCTCCACCAAACAAGTTAAAGGCGAACCCATTTCCCTTGGGAGATGGATTCGCCTTTATCGTTTATTTCTAAGCAATACATAAGCAACGCCACAGACGGTTTCCCGCCTGTGGCTTTGTGATTTTGGGTATCCCTTGGTTTTATATCGTTAACGTCAATTCACTCGGTAATTTCCTTGCTATCGGTGCTCTCGGCACCTTGTTTCCTACGGGCCTGCCACTGCTGCCAATCCCGCTTTCCTTCTTCTGAATCAAGATACTTCTTCAATACCGGAAGAAGCATTCTTGCCAGAGATTCCATTTCATATTCGGGGATACCTAAATCATTACGAGGAATTTTCTTTTTTCTCAGCATGATTGAGTATCCTTTCTTTTTATTTGTTTTTCTTTCTCTGCGGCAATTCTGCCAAATACACGTTGGTGATGTCGGGTCTGTGATGTCCCAAGGTTTCGCTGGTCATTCTTTTGGGGTCTTTGCGCCCTTCGTCTTTATACTTGGCGTACTGTATCTGCGCTCTTGCATGGCGTAAGCCGTGCCAAGTAATATTTTCGCTTCTCGGCTTCTTTCCGTCTCTCACATCGTCCTTGCGATTCTTCATAGCAAACTTGTCCCGATTGGCGTACATCCAATTTTCAAGAGAATTGATCTGTCTTTCCACACCGCCTTTGCCCTGGGGACTGATTACATAATCGCGTGGCATCAGATTATTCTTTCTTGCGTAGTCGTAGAAATATTGCAAAGCCTTTTTCTGAACTTCAAATTGTACGGGATATGTTCTGACTTGACCACCCTTGCCCTTGATGGTCAATCCGTCATACTTCAACGCTTTTTCAATATCTTCTTTTCTTATGCGACAAACTTCTTCGATTCTCAGACCAAAGGCATAACCGATATAGATGGCATTGTAGGCATCTATACGCCCCATATTCTTCGCTACGGTCAAGCCGCCCCTGACTTCATCAGCCGTCCACGCTCTGTCCTCTTTGCCTACCTTGCGCTTCTCCAAACCCAATTCCTTATTGTCCGGCAACCGTCTCTTGCCACCGGCCTTTTCATGTGCAAAGCGGATTGCGGACAGACGGGATTTGATCGTGGACGGTGACAAGCATTTTTCCTGCATCTCTTTCACATAAGCTCGGATATGATCGCCGCGCACATTTGCCAGCTTCTGACCGTGAAACTTTCGCCAGTAGAATTTTAAGAATTGTTCTGCGTGGTTTCCGTAGGTAGCTCGGGTTTTGTAGCCATTTTCGTTGATGCCTTTCATCATTCTGCGAAAATCTTGAATCAACCGTTCTTCACCTGTCATTGTCTTTCCCATCGACATTAATCTCCTTTCCGATAGATTGAACTTGCAAAAACTCCGGATATTTTCGCTCGTTCTGTTTAAGTAATAGGTGAAATTATGGTTGAGTTTCAAGAAAACATGGTGGATTTTGGGCTTTTTTTGAAAATTTCTTGTTTTTCAGCT
>JAFSBD010000171.1 GCA_017442025.1 Clostridia bacterium | reverse complement strand
TCAACCAATTCCTTGGCTTCCTTCAGGCCCAGACCGGTGATTTCCTTAACAACCTTGATAACATTGATCTTGGATGCGCCGGCATCAGTCAGGATAACATCAAACTCAGTCTTCTCTTCAGCAGCAGCAGCGCCAGCACCGGGAGCAGCAGCAACAGCAACGGGAGCAGCAGCGGAAACGCCGAACTCCTCTTCAATAGCGTGAACCAGGTCAGCCAGTTCCATAACGCTCAGGGTCTTAATTTCTTCAACGATATTCTTAATATCAGCCATTTCTTTAATCCTCCAAATAAAATTTAAGTTTTAAAATTTATGCAGGGGTTGCTTCATTCTTCTGATCAACAACAGCCTGCAAAGCACGCGCCAATCCGGAAACATTTCCGTTGAGAGCATAGAGCAGCATGCAGAGCAAGGTTTCCTTGCTGGGCATGGTAGCCAGCTTCTCGAGTTCAGCAACAGAAACAACTTTACCTTCGACAAAGCCGCCCTTGATGGTGAAATATTCGTGAGTCTTGCCAAACTCATAAAGAACCTTAGCAGGAGCAACAACATCATCATTGGAAATAGCAAGAGCAGTATTGCCGTTGAGCACGTCAGAAAGCTCATCCAAGCCAACTTCTTTGGCAGCAAAACGAGTTAAGGTGTTCTTAACAACGCTGTAGTCAACGCCTGCTTCTCTCAACTGATTGCGAAGAGCAGTATCGTCGGCAACATTGATGCCGCTGTAGTCAACCAAAACGCCGGTTGCGGCATTTTGAAGCTTTTCCTTCAGCTCGGCAACGATCGCTTGTTTCTGAGCAATGATCTTATCATTTGCCATGAATAGAATTACCTCCATTTGTATTTCAAAAAAATGCTCCCAAACACGCAGACCGCGCTTGGGAGCATAGATATCCTAAGATAATAAGCACTCCTCGGCGGGATATTAAGCCGAAATTCGGCACCAGCTGTCTGCGAAGCAATATTTTTGACTAAACAATCATATCACAGAGTGATCGGATTGTCAAGCATTTTTTACATAAACTTAGCCTGGTTGATCTTAACGCCGGGGCCCATGGTAGAAGCAACCGTGCAGCTTCTTACATACTGACCTTTTGCGGCAGCAGGCTTCGCCTTAATAACAGCACCCATCAGGGTATTGAAGTTCTCAGTGAGCTTCTCAACGCCAAAGGATACCTTGCCCAGGGGGCAGTGAATGATGTTGGTCTTATCCAGGCGATACTCGATCTTACCGGCTTTGATCTCAGCAATAGCCTTGGTAACATCCATGGTAACAGTACCGGCCTTGGGGTTCGGCATGAGGCCCTTAGGACCAAGAACACGACCCAAACGACCGACAACGCCCATCATATCGGGAGTTGCAACAACAACATCATATTCAAACCAGTTTTCATTCTGGATCTTGGGGATGAGCTCCTCACCGCCGACAAAATCTGCACCGGCAGCTTTTGCTTCCTCAGCCTTTGCATCCTTGGCAAATACCAGAACGCGGACAGTTTTACCGGTACCATGGGGCAGAACAACTGCACCACGAACCTGCTGATCGGCATGACGGGAATCAACACCCAGCTTTACGTGCACTTCAACAGTTTCATCGAACTTTGCACGTGCAGCCTTGATAACAGCATCCATTGCTTCATCGACGTCATACAGTTTTGCAGAATCGATCAGCTTGGAGCTTTCGATATAAGACTTTCCTCTTTTCACCTAATTATCCTCCTTTGTGGTATTACGGAATATTCCTCCCACAGATTTTCGGGCTTATTACTCTTCTACGGTAACGCCCATGCTTCTCGCAGTACCTGCGATCATGCTCATAGCTGCTTCGATATCGACCGCATTCAGGTCGGGCATCTTCTGCTCGGCAATCTTCTTGACCTGCTCCTTGGTAAGAGAAGCAACCTTGGTCTTATTGGGGACACCGGAGCCGCTCTCGATACCGGCTGCTTTCTTGATCAGAACTGCAGCAGGCGGAGTCTTGGTAACAAAAGTGAAAGAATGATCCGCATAAACGGTGATAACAACCGGAATGATGTAACCGATATCATTCTTAGTTCTTTCGTTGAATTCCTTTGCAAACGCCATGATATTGACGCCATGCTGACCCAGCGCAGGACCTACCGGGGGCGCCGGAGTTGCCTTACCTGCCGGAATCTGAAGTTTAATGAACCCTGTTACTTTTTGAGCCATTTTTAAACACCTCCCTCGTGTTTCAATGTGGTAATATAGCGGAAAGATAAAAAGTACTCTCCTCCCACTTGCGATAACGCACCAAGCGGTGCGAATCAGCCTTACTCTACGGGTGCAACCTGCTCGAAGGAAACCTCAACCGAAGTTTCACGCCCAAACATGGATACAACCACCTTCAACTTGGAAGATTCGGGATAAACCTCATCTACCACGCCAACAAAACCGCTCATGTTGGAAGCAACAAAACGCACAGAATCGCCCTTCTTATAGTCGGTATGCACGACGCGCTTCTCCACGCCCAGCTTTTCGATTTCAGCCTGGGTAAGGGGAAGCGGTTCGGATGTGGACCCGACAAAACCGGTAACGCCTTGAATGTTGCGTACAATATACCAAGTTTCATCGGTCATAACCATCTTTACCAGAACATAACCGGGAAAAACTTTGCGTTCATATTCCTTTTGACCTTTTTCGGTCGTTTCAACAACGGTTTCGGTCGGAACAGAGATATCCTGAATGACCTCTTCCAACTTGCGATTCTCAATAATTCTGCGCAGGTTGGTTGCAACCTTATTCTCATATGCAGAATAAGTATGAATGGCATACCATTTTGCTTTATCAGCCATAAATCATCTGTCCCTTTCTTAAGAAAATAGAATTAGCCTAACAAGCCACCCAACCAACTGATAAGGGCTTGAATTGCTGTAAAGAAAAGCCAATCGAATAACCAGATCAATACGCCCACGACCAGAACGCAGACAATGACAACGATAGTATTATTCAAAACCTGACTGAAAGTCGGCCAAATAATTCTCTTGGTCATTTCGACGCGAACTTCGCGGAACCAACCAAAAATTCTGGAAAAAATGGACTTCTTCTTGCTTGCATTTTCTGCCATGATTTCGTCCTCCTTTTAAGTATGGAAACTTACTTGGTTTCTCTGTGCAAGGTATGCTTTTTGCAGAACTTGCAGTACTTGTTCATTTCCAGTCTGTCGGGGTCATTCTTCTTGTTTTTCATTGTGTCGTAATTTCTTTGTTTGCACTCTGTGCAAGCCAGCGTAATCTTGACTCTCATCTTGCGGCACCTCCTGTTATAATGGCCTCCCTGCGTTCATATTGGAGCCTATTTTTTTGCACAAAAAAATAAGCCCTACGGCAGGTATAAAAGATTATAGCATATCATTTTAGCATAGTCAAGCCTTTTTTAAAATTTTCAGGAAGGGCAAAAATTAATTTTGCCCTTCCTGTTTTATATCTTATTTCAACCGCTCCATCAGCAATTGATTAATGAGTTTGGGATTGCCTTTTCCCTTGGATTGCTTCATGCACTGACCAACCAGGAAGCCGACAACGTTTGTACGCCCATTGCGGTATTCCTCCACCGCGGCGGGATTTGCAGCCAGAACAGCGTCAACAATACCGGCCATCTCATCCTCGTTGCTGTTTTGCACCAAGCCCTCGCGCTCAACGATCGCCATCGGTTCCGCCTCATCCTCCAGCATGATGGCAAGAACCTTCTTGGCGGCTGCACCGG
>JAFSBD010000170.1 GCA_017442025.1 Clostridia bacterium | reverse complement strand
GCTCTTCTACCTTCTTGGGCTCTTCTACCTTCTTGGGCTCTTCCTTCTTCGGTTCTTCCTTCTTCGGCTCTTCCGCCTTCTTGGGCTGCTCGGAAACAGGGTCCGGGCGGGTGGCCAAAGCGAAATATTCGTTGAAGTTTTCGACCTGGTTTTTCTTGGTATAGTGGTTGAAAAGATAATCCAGCTCGGGAATGGTCAGCACCGCCATATGGGTGCGCTCTTTCTTTTCAACCTTATCCAAAAGCTCCATGATCTCGGCGCTTTTGATATTAAAGTCTTTTGCAAATTCATGCACTCTGTATTTTAATTCCAAATTATTTACCCCCTTCGATACACTGCGCCAGGCTACGGGCAAAGCCCGCATCTGCCACGCCGATGATGCCCACCGGCTTGGTGCCGATTGCGGCGCCTAATTGATCCTTGGTATAGGGCAGGCGATGCAAGGGAAGATCATATTCCTTTGCCGCTGCTTCCATGTTTCTGCAGGTGCGTTCCGCACAATCCTCTGCCAAAAAGAGCAGATGGGTCTTCGCCAGCCCTGCCATAACCATATCGAAACCGTAGGTGAGCCTTCCCGCGCGGCGGGCAAGCCCCAGCGTCGATAGTAATTTATTATTCACCGCTCATCAGCTCCTTTTGCAGCTGCTGATAGATCTCATCGCTCACCGGGCGGGAAAATCCCCGATCCAGCGCGCGGGTCTTTTGCAGTTTAGCAACGCATTCCGCCTGGCGGCAAAGATATGCGCCTCTGCCCGGAGCCTTGCCGGTCAGATCCATGCGGATCTCGCCTTCCTTATTGAGAACCACCCGCACCAACTCGCGCTTGGGCTTCATCTCGCGGCAGCAAAGGCACATCCGCATCGGTATTTTTCGTTCTTTTGCCAAGGGTTACTCACCTACTTTAGAGAGCGGCTTGATATCGATCTTATAGCCGGTCAGCTTGGCGGCCAAGCGGGCGTTCTGACCTTCCTTGCCGATGGCGAGGGAAAGCTGATCGTCGCTGACAACCACCACGCAGGTCTTCGCCGCTTCATCCGCCGCCACGCTGAGGATCTTTGCGGGCGAGAGGGCGGAAGCAATGTAGTCTTCAGGGTTTTCGCTGAAGCGGATAACATCCACCTTTTCGTTCTTTAACTCTTCGCAGATCTTATTGATACGCATCCCACGGCTACCGATGCAGGCGCCAACGGGATCCACATTCTCATCCTGGGAATAAACCGCGATCTTGGTGCGGCTGCCGGCCTCGCGGGCGATGGCCTTTACCTCCACCGAACCGTCGAAGATCTCGGGCACTTCCAGCTCAAACAACCGCTTGACCAAGCCGGGATGGGTGCGGGAGATGAGGATCTGCGGGCCTCTCTGGGCGTTACGGACCTCAACAACATAGATCTTAACAAAATCACCGGGGTTCAAGACCTCGCCGGGGATCTGCTCGTTTTTGATCAGCATCGCCTGGCTTTTGCCGATATCCAAAATAGCGTTGCCGTTGGGCTCCACCCGATTGACGGTAGTGGTAATGATCTCGCATTCCTTGCTGTTGAATTCCTGATAGAGCAGGCCGCGCTCCCCATCGCGGATGCCGTGGATGATGACCTGCTTTGCATTTTGGGCGGCGATACGGCCGAATTCCTTGGTCTTAATTTCGATCTTGGCCTCGCTCCCCAGCTTCAGGCGCTTGGAAACGGTATCATGAGCCTCTTCCAAAGAGATCTCCAAAGCAGGGTCGGAAACCTCTTCAACGACCAACTTCTTTTGAATCAGCTTGATTTCGTTTTTATCGCGGTTGATGATGACTTCCGCGTTATCGGATGTGCCATAAGCACGCTTGGCGGCGGCCAGCAATGCGGCCTCGACCTTTTCCAGCATATAATCTGCCGGGATTCCTTTTTCGGCTTCGATCAGATCTAAGGCCTTAAAAAATTCTGCGTTTTTCATTTTTTCCTTTATCCTCCAAAATGCTATACTTAAGATTGACTAAAATCGATCCAGGGGCGAATGAGACGGGCATCCTTCACCGCCAGCTCCAATTCCTTGCCCTGCATCTCTATATTAAACCTTCCGTCCTGATACCCGATCAGGCGGCCGACCAAAAAGTCGGTCCCCTCCAGGGGGCGAAAGAGCTTTACCTCGATCATTTCACCCATGAAATAGAGAAAATCCTTTTCCTTCTTGAGCGGACGGTCCAAACCCACCG